>JBGTHH010000271.1:0-11168 GCA_041746275.1 Pirellulaceae bacterium
ATCGAGGAGAGCAGCAATTGAAAAGAATTTACGAACTTACTTCGGCGCTTTGCCTGCCACGAGTTCTCGTTCCCATTCGTCCATCAGCGGCCAGTCGATCGCACAGGTCCCGAAATCGGCCATGTGTTGGTAGCTTTCGACGCGCTTAATCGTCTTGTCGAGCAGGTCGTTGTCTTTCCGAAAGATCGGTCCGTGACTGGGCAACAGCCACTCGACATCGCTCGCCCGAATGCGCTGCAGCGAACGCACGAAGGCCACGAGATCGCTGCCATGATGGGCATCAATCGCGCCCACGCAACCATCACGATAGATATTGTCGCCGCTGAACAGCAGATTCTTGTAGCGAAATGACAAGTGGCTGTCGGTGTGTCCGGGCGTGAGCCACACATCCAGCTTGACATCGCCGACCGTGATAGTGTCGCCATCTTCGATCAGATGCTCGACTTCGACGGGAGGCATCTCCATGTCGATCTGCTGCGGACGGATCTCGGCAAAGGTCTTGAGTCGATCCCCCGTGCGCAGCGGTTCGGCCGCCAACGGATGAGCTGTGACACTCGTGCGGAGTAACTGTTTGGCCTTGGCCAGCCCTTGAATGTGGTCGACATCGGCATGCGTCGCGACCAGCGTCTTGCACTGCGACAGGGGAAAGTCCATCTGACGAATCAGTTCGACAATCTCGTCGACGGTATCCTCATAACCGATGTCGATCAGGATCCATTCGGATTGGTCGTACACCAGGTAGACATTGCAGCCGAGGATCTGCCCCGCCTGATAGTTCATCTCAATCACATTCGGGAAGATCGGCTTCCGCTCAAGCATGGACTCGTACCTCTTTCACGCTTCGGCCACGTTGGCAACGCGACCACAACCCAGTTGTAGGGATTGTAGAGAGCCCCGCACAGTCCTTCAACCGCCGAAAATCGCCGCGCGAGGGCGGAAATATCGGTCCCCCATCACGCCATGCAGATGCCGCCGTCGATGTTGTAGGCCTGCCCGGTAATCATCCGCGCCTCATCGCTCGCCAAGTAAACGATCATCGGCGCGATATCCTCGGGCGTCAAACGACCGCCGATAGGGGTCAACCCCCGTTCGTGTTCGGCCCGATCTCGACCCAATCGCCGCGCGTCGTATTCAACTCGCAAATCATTCATGCGCGTCTCGACGGGCCCTGGACAAACACAATTCACGGTGATCCCCTCGGCGGCGTGTTCTTGGGCCAAGGAGCGCATCAGCCCCAACACGCCATGTTTGCTGGCGACATAGGCTCCCGCGTGCCATGCCGTCACGCGCGCATTGATCGAGGCCACGGTAATGATGCGGCCCCAACGCTGTTGACGCATGTGAGGCAGCACGGCCTTGGATAGCAGATAAGGAACGGTCAGGTTGATCTCCAAGGTCAGATCCCAAAACTCGTCGCGAAACTCGGCCAGCGGGCGAGGGTCACCGCTGCTCCCGATGCCGGCGTTGTTGACCAGGATATCGATCGCGCCGAACGGCTCGGCGGCGCGTTCGATCAAATGACGGGACTGTGCGCGATCCGCCAAATCACATTCGTAAGCCGTCGCGATGCCACCCGCGCCCGCGATCATGGCCACGACCTCGTCCAGTTCGGATCGTGTGCGTGCCACCAGCACCACGCGCGCGCCGGCTTGAGCCAAGCGTAGCGCGGCGGCGCGACCGATCCCTCGTCCCGCTCCCGTCACCAAAGCCACGCGTCCATCCAACTTCGCCATCACCCAACTCCTCATTACGTCGTAATCACGGTCGCCGCATCACCCAATCGACAATCCGCCAGTCCATCCACCAGCGATCCGGATCGTCGCTGTTTTGCCCGATGTAGGCCACATGTCCGCCGTGTTCGGTTAAGACGATTTCGGTGGACGGCGATAACGGAGCGCGCTGCAACATCTCGACCGGAATCAACGGATCATCGGCGGCGGACAGAATGAGTGTGGGGAGAGTGATCCGCGACAGGACCGGCAGCGAACTCGATTGCTGATAGTAATCGGTGACGTCCCGGAAGCCACTCAACGGAGCCGTGAAGCGATCGTCGAACTCCACGATGCGCCTCGGGGCTGGCAGCAACGGGAGGTCGGCGAGGAGGGGCATGTGTTCGCGGCGTGACTGCAAGAACCGCACGAGTTGTCGCGCGAAGCTGCGGCTGTATACCTGATTGAACCCACGATCAATGTTCTCGCCACAATGCATCAGATCGATCGGCGGAGCCACGGCTACGATGCCCACCAGATGCGACGGAGGCCGATCACCAAGTTCGCCTGCTAGTTTCAAGGCGATGTTGCCTCCCATGGAGAAGCCGATGATGGTCAGCGGCGAGGTGGTCGCGAGTTGCTGGATCGTGTCGGCCGCCGCCAAGGCATCCTCACTGCGCCCGGCGTGCCCGGGAAACTGAGCGAGCCGCGCTCCCGCTCCGCACCCGCGCATATCCATCCGAAAGGTGCGCACGCCCACATCGTTCAACTTACCGGCGATGCGCACCAGATAGGACGATCCGTGACAGCCCGCCACACCGTGCAACAATAACGCCACACGATCTCCGCTCCGCCAGTCCACCGGGCAGTCATCGTGCAATACGAGGCGATCGCCATCCGGGAGCATCACTTGGTGCGGAGTGGCTCGATAGGGTCGTAACGGTCCCTTGAGATACACTCCCGCGATCGTTTGCAAGTGGCCGCTGCGTAGTAATGGATGCGGCACGAACCGCGGAAAATCGGTCATTTCAATCCGTATTCTTCCACCTTGCGATAGAGCGTCGCGCGGCCGATGCCCAATAGATTCGCGGCTTCTGGAATGTTGCCGCCCGTGCGTTCGAGTGCTTGGCGAATCAACTTGCGTTCCCAGTGATCGATGCGCAGCGACTCCAACCCGTCATCACTGGCATCGCGTAACCCCAAGTCCTCGGGCTTGATTTGCGTCTCGTCCGCGAGCACCACGGCGCTGTCGATCACATTGCGTAACTGCCGCACGTTGCCCGGCCAGTTATAAGCCAAGAGCCGTTCCCGCGCGGTTGGAGCCAAGACCAATTCCGGTCGACCATGCTGCTGTTTGAAGTGCTCGAAAAAGAAATTCATTAGCAGCTCGACATCCGTTCCGCGATCGCGCAGGGGCGGGATGTAGATCTCAAAGACGCTCATGCGATAGTACAGATCCTCACGAAAGCGTCCCTCGCGAACAAACTCGCGCAGGTCTCGATTCGTGGCGGCGATGACACGGACGTCGACGCTCATTTCCGTCTGGCCGCCCACGGGCAGGAACGGATGGCCTTCGAGAATGCGCAGCAGCTTGGCTTGTCCCTCCAATGTGAGCTCGCCCACTTCATCGAGAAACAGCGTGCTCGAATCGGCTTGCTGAAACCAGCCGACACGATCGGCGTCGGCACCGGTGAACGATCCCTTCTTGTGTCCAAACAATTGGCTTTCCATCAAGTCGCGCGGAATCGCCGCGCAATTCACCGACAACATCGGTCGATCGGCCCGCGGGCTGGCTTTATGTAGTGCCCGCGCAACCAATTCCTTGCCGCAACCGCTTTCGCCGCGGATCAGCACGCAGCCCGAGGCTCGACCGATCTTGCTGATCTTGCTCTTCAGTGTACGCATCGGGGGGCTCTCGCCGATCAATTCGTCAAAGCTCGCCGATTGATGCACCAAGCGTTCGTGATGGGCGCGGAGCGACGCGAACTGATGGGCCTTGACCAAGGCCGTGGCCAGCAGCATCGAAACCGAAACCGCGACTTCAAAATCACGCTGACGAAATCGACCTTTGGCCAAGTAGAGATGGAGTGCTCCCAACAGCACATCCTCGTGGAGCAAGGGAATGCAAATGGCATCGGCGAAGTGTTGCAAGCTGTCCGAAAGCTTGGCCGCAGCATGCTCACTCAGCCACACCGCGCGGTGCTGGCGACTGACCAGATCGGTCAATGTCTCACTCAGTGCCAGTTTGGCGGACGCCGTTTCGGGAAGCACGTGCTTGGGCCGCAGGCGTCCCGCATCATCCAGCCAGAGAAAGCCCACGAGCGAGGCGTTCGAACGCTGTTGAAGCAATTGCAGCGAGGTCATCACGGCTTGATCCTGATCGCTGCTGCCAAGCAGCGCCAGCGCGAGTTGGTACAAATCCAGTAACTCGCGCGAGCGTTCCTCGTCGTCCGAGGACGAGGTCGCAAAGATGCCACTGTCGCGCGTGCCGACGGGTGTGTCGAGAATCACAGTCTGCGAGAGCGACAAGCTTCCGGTCTCCGTCGACGAGGAACCTTGCGGAGTGGCTCCCGGCAAGGTCGTGTGAAAGGCGAACTCGGTGTTCCCGATCTTGAGCAGGCTGCCTTCAATCAGCCGCGCTTCATCGATCTTCTGGCCATTGACGTACGTGCCGTTGCGACTGCTAGCGTCGCGCGCCCACCAGCCTTCCTCGTCGCGCACGACGATCGCGTGAACGCGCGACGAGAGCGGGTCGGTCAGCATGATTTGGCAGTCCAAGCCGCGCCCCACTTGGTTCTCGGCTTCCGGATCAAGCCGATGGTTGGAACCCGCGCGCGCACCCGATGTCATCGTCAGATAGGCCGTCATGCCAGGGGTGAATCCTTGTAACCGAAACGCGGGCGGGTCAAACCGAGTCCACGGCGTGCGGAAGGGTCGCGGCCATCGACATGGGCTTGCCCTATAATAGCAATGCGATAATTACTTCACGACTACCCCGCGTCACGAACTTAACGCACGACAGCGACTCATGAGTCAATCCATCGGCATGTTGTTGGTAGGGCACGGTACGCGGGACGCTGAGGGGATCGCCGAGTTCCTTCACACGGCCCGACAAATCGCGACATTGCTGCCCGAAGTCGCCGTCGAACCGGGATTTCTGGAATTGGCCGAGCCGACCATCGAGGTCGCCTTGACGCGACTGGCGGATCGCGATCCGCGGGAAATTGTGGTGCTGCCCCTATTGCTCTTCGCCGCCGGTCACGCCAAACAGGATATTCCTCAGGAAGTCGCCGCCGCTGCGAAACCGTTCCCGTGGCTGGTGGTGCGACAAGCCGAACCGCTCGGTCGCCACCCACAGATCGTGGCGGCTTCGGTCGAACGTTATCGGGCGGCGTTGAGCACTGCGGGGACCGTGAGCGACGAACCGACGTTCCTGATCATGGTGGGACGCGGGAGCAGTGATCCGGAAGCGATTGAGGATATGCGGCAGTTCACACAGGCTCGTCATGCTGCGACGCCGACGCGGCAAGTCGTCGCGGCCTTCATGGCGATGACGCGACCGACCGTTGCGGAAGCGTTACAGATGGCCCGCGAGTCCGACTGTCCTTGCATTGTGGTGCAGCCGCACTTGCTGTTTCATGGCCAAGTCTTAAGCGATCTGCGGGCTCTGGTGGACGAGATGCGCGAGGCCGAGCCGAACAAGACGTGGCTGATGACCGACCATCTCGGAGCATGTCAGCAGGTCGCGGCAGCGGCCGTGGATCGCTTTCGGCAAACCCTGGCACAAGAGTGCGGGTAGATAACGGATCGCCACTCTGTGAAAGGGGTCGCCCGGTCGCTTACTTGGGGGCGTGAGCTTCACTTGGCATCCAGGATCTTGCGGTAAGGCTCCGGGAGTCCCTGCCAAGCCATCTCGTAGGTAGACTCAAGCGGCACATTGACGTACCAGTTGGCATCGAGGAACACGGGCATATCCGGAATAGGCTGCCCAACCCGAATTGGTTCGATAAACGCTTCGGGTTCGTCATCCGCGATGTAGGACACGAGCGTCAGTGGTCGATTTTCGGGTTGCTCGAAGGTATCGTCCCAAATCGCACCGTGAATGCCGCGCGGATTGCAGGCGTTGGGGGGAAACAGATCCACGATCAGCACATGAATCCCGCTCCGCAACGCCTCGTGACACTTATCCACAAAAGTTTTCAAATGCTTGGCCCCCTCTTTGTTGCCCGGCGAAAGTATCTCGATCATGGCGACCAATCGGTTCTCGGGCCCTTGGCGAATGGAGATCGTGCGTCGACGCAAGCGATAGGTATCCGCTTCGGTCAGACCAACCCGCAGACTGACTTGCGGCGGAGCTTCCGCTAGAGCGAGGGCTCCCTTAGGAACACTCTCGCTAGTTGCCAACGTATCTTTCTCAGTCCAGTCGGGAGATGTCAGCGTGAGCACATCGGGGACGATGTTTCCGGCATGTTGCTCCTGCATGGCAAAGAACCCGGAGGGCAGCAGACCACGGTTCAATGCCTCCGATATATGCGTAATCCAGCTCGCATGAAAGTGATGAAACGTACCTGACGTAACTCTCGTCCAATCGTGAATCGGCATAATCTAGTTGCTCCGTCCAAAATCCGCTCGGACGCTTACTTACTCAGGTCGAGTTGTTGCTTGACTTCCTCCAAGGACACGGTTTGAGTCTGTATGGCTCGCTCATCAAGCATGGCCATTAACTTGGTGTTTCGCCGTGTGCGGGCAATCTCCTCCTCCAACTCATCAACAACGGTCACCATGAACTCGGTACCGTCAGCAGTCCGCACGACGAGATCCTCCAGTCGTGCTTGCTCCAAAAGTGCGTTGATATCGGTTGCCTGCGGCGGGATGCGGATCGTTTTCATAGTTCATACTCCTCGCCACGTATAAATAGCCTGTTGCTTTCTTTGTAACCAATGGCTTCGATCTTAACTACGGCGTTCTCGACAGCAACGTCGTAGAACACGCGAAAATCGCTTATTCGCAATTCCCATTCGGCTAATTGGTTGGTGCGTAACCGCTTTCGATTTCGCGATTGTTGATTAGCTTGGTGCAGGAGCTGACTCTCGATTCCCTCGACAATCTGCTGCTGGTCGTATTTACGCAACAGCCGTAAATCTTCAATCGCTTCTAGCGTGAATTCGATCCGCAAGATGTGAAGGTCCTAAGGTCTGACTCAGAATGGGGAAGTTCCACATCGCAATTCTAGTAGACCAGAATGTCGTTCGTCTCCCGTCGTGAGCCCAAAATCACCCCACCAAGGAAAGACTCCATCACAAAGTGTACCGACGTGTGAATCCTAGTTTTTTCGATTATAAATCCAATTCATCAAGTCCGTCGATCAAGCTATCAAGCTCATCCTTGGGCGCGGCGGAGGCTTCGGACTGGCGTTTGCGCAGACCCACGCTCATGCCGACGGCCGCTCGGCCCACCAACAGCAGTTGCTCGTCCCGCTCCAGCGCCGCGATCTCCTCCGCCGACTTACCGTCATCCGGCGCGCCGAAGAGTTTGGAGAGATCGATCTTTAAACCCACAAGCCCGACTGGCGCGCCCGCGATGGCGGGAGTCTTGTGTTGCGGGAAGATAATGGCATTTTCAGGACAGACACGACTGCACGCGGGGCAGCCTTTGCGGCAGTTATCGGGTTGCTCGACCAGGATCGTATCGATTTTATCGACGCCATAGACGCCGAACAGGCAGAAGTCGATGCACTCCATGCAGTTCGTACAGCGGCTGTAGTCGATCACCGGATACCAGCGCCGCCCCCCTTCCTCCTCGATGCGAACCGGCTCGCGAGGAGCATCCTGTTCGCGAGCATCATCGGCGAGATCTTGCGGCGCAGCCGGCGGCTTCCGTTGCGAGCCATTCCCGCCCAGCGCCGTGGAGTTAATGGGGTTGATGAATCGCTCCATCTGCTCCGGCTTGGCGGTGCCTTGCAACCACTGGCCGAGCTGCACCAGCTTTTGCTCACTTTCGGCGGCGATGCGTTTGATCTCGTCCACATACGGCTGCGCCTTGTCATGCACGCGCAGGTCGATGCAGTAAATGCGGCGATTTGGAATCTGGCGATGATGAATGACGCGTTCTTTTTCCTCCGCGACGGGACGCTCTTCCTGGTCCTCATCGTCGTCTTCATCATCATCGAGCTTGATCAGCGTCTGCCCTTCCTGACCATGAATACCGTGGCGATCCAGCACCCAACGGGCTCCACGTTCGTACAGCCAGGTGAGGATGATCATGTTCCCTTTGATCCCCTGCAGGGCGAGCATGCCGGTGCCGTCTGGTTTAAGATCGTACAGATGTGGGATCACCGTGACATCGATCCCCGGCTCCATAATCAGAGCCGTGACAATATCCTCCTCCAAACCCCGCTTGGCTGGGTTCTGGCTTTGTCCCTGCGAAACAACGACTGCAATGCGTTGGGCCATCTAGTTCAACTGTCCTTTGATAGTTCGCTGTGTCACTTCCCAGACCGATTCCAGATGCTCGACGTACTCCTGCGGCGATAGCAACTTTTCACCGCGCGTCTGGATCTCGAACAGCCAGCCCGCGCCATATTTGTCCAAATTGATTGTCGAGGGGTCCGAAAGCAAGTCTTCATTGAATCGCGACAACTCACCGACGACCGGTGCATAGAGTGTGCTTTCCGCCTTCTTGCTTTCGATGGCTCCGATTTCCTGTCGCTCGGCTAACCCCACGCCGGCACTGATCGACCATTCGAGAAAATAGACATCCTGCAACAAACGCACGGCATACGATGTAAAACCAAAGCGATAGGCTCCCGCGCCCTGATCGAGCCCCCACATGTGATTCTTAGCATACCGCCGATCCGTGGGAATGAGGGCCTTGAACTCTCCCATCATAAACACCAACTCGTCGCTCATGTATACCGCACCCCTTGGTGCTCGGGCTCGAAGAAGAGTGGCAGTAACGCGTCGGCGTGCAGCAGGCCCTGTCGCGTCAGTGCAATGCGATCGCCATCGATCGTGAGCATCTCCTCGGCCACGTATTGTTGCCACACCTCAGACCACTCGTCCAGAATCTCGACGCCGAATTTGTCGCGAAAGTAGCCCACGTCGAGATAACCGCGTTTGAGCTGCAGGATCATCTCGCGAACCAAAAGCTGATGGCGTGTGGGAGTCATGGCGCGACCTAACGGCAGGCGACCGGCTTCGATCGCTCCCAGATACTCGGACAACTCCGCCAAGTTCTGATAGTGGACGCCCGAGACATGTCCGAAACTGGCGATCCCCGTGGCCAGTAAATCCGAACCCATCCACAAGTTGTCCCGATAGCTGAAATTCACCTTCCGGGGATCCTTGACCATCGTATAGGCACTCGACACTTGATAGCCAACCGCCGCGAGTTCATCGAAGGCGTAGCTGACCCAGTCGCGTTTGGTGGGCCAATCCGCCACCGGAGTTTCGATGACGTTGCCCAGAATGTCCTTCGAATAGACTGTGTTGTACGGCAGTTCCATCTGATAGATCGTGACACTGTCCGGTGCCAATTCGATCGTGCGCCGAATGTTTTCTTTCCAGTTATCCCAGGTCTCGCCGACCATTCCGGAAATCAAGTCGATGTTGACATTGGGAAACTGGGCGGCGACGATCCAATCCCAAGCCCGATAAACTTCCGGCGATAGATGGGCTCGGCCGTTTTCTTCCAGAATCTTATCGCTGAAATTCTCAATCCCCAGACTTAGCCGAGTGATCCCCAACTCGCGAATAGTCTTGATCTTCGGTTCCGACAGCGTGCCCGGTTCGCACTCGAAGGTTACTTCCTCCGCCTGGTCCCAGTTGATGTTCGCCCGCAGGCGATCGACCAGCGAAGTAAGCTGCTTGGCACTTAAGAAAGAAGGGGTGCCGCCCCCAAAGTACACGAAGCGGAAGGGCCTCCCACCCATCACCGGCAAGCGGCTGACCAGCTCGATCTCGCGCGATAGCGCCGAGACATAGGTTTCGATTTCGTTGGCGTTGTTATCGGTAAAGACTTTGAAATAGCAGAACTTGCAACGCTTGCGGCAAAAGGGAATATGCAGATAAAGTCCCAGCGGCACGTCGGCTGGCGGAGTCGCCATGACCGCTTCCACTTCCGACACGCGTTCGCGGGTCCATTGCGAAAAGGGCGGGTAATTCGAGATGAAGTAACTGCCAACTTCGGTTTTGACGGATTCATTGGCCACGGGTGAAGTCACTTTCATGGGAAAAATCAAGGAACTGGCGGCTACTCCTGCTTCGCGCCGAAACAATAGACGATCCCTTTGTCGCTGGCGATGACCAGCTTGCCATCCGCGATCGCGGGCGAGCTAGTGAAGCCTCCGACCGCTTCGTACTCCCATTCCTTGTCACCGGTCTGGACATTCAATCCGTACAATCGCCCATCGGCCGAGCCGACATACACGCGTTGGCCAACGATCACGGGCGACGAGTCGACGCGATGCTTGGCGGTAAACGTCCATTGCTCGGTGCCGGTTTGCGGATCGAGCGCATGCACGCGTTTGGCGCGACTGCCGACGATGACGTGGTCTTTATTGACCGCTGCAGAACTGCGATACGAGGGGTTACCACCGGCAGCGTTGAATCGCCAAGCGGTTGTCGCTTCCTTCCAATTGATGCCCAGGAACTCGCCTCCCTCAGTGCCAAAGTAGACGTGATCGCCGAAGACTGCCGGAGTGACACCGGTCGGGCCGCCGATTTCGACTTGAGCGATCACTTTGCCGGTCGAGAGCTCGAGGATATGCAACTTGCCATCGCAACCCGCTAGGAAGACGCGATCTTCCACAATGGTCGGGCTGCAGCGAATCTGATCGTCGATGGTGTGCTTCCATTGCAGCTCGCCGGTGTTTGCCTCCAGACAGTAGAGCGTCGCGTCTTGCGAACCGACCAAGACGTTGCCTTGGTAAAAGTTCGCGGCGGAATCGATCTCGGCACCCGTACTGAAGCCCCACTTAGGCTGGCCGGTGGCCGTATCGAGGCAATAGAACCGACCGTCGTAGTCGCCAATAAATAGCAAGCCATCGCGAACGGCCGGCGAGGCAATAAAACCGGTCTCGATCTTGTACTCCCAGATCTTCTCGCCCGTCACAAGCTTCAGGGCATGGATGGTGCCGTCGAGATCGCCAAGATAGGCGACGCCCTGATCAATCACCGCGGTTCCTTCAAAAGCACTTCCCTTGACCTCAAACTTCCACAATAGCTCGGGAGTTTGGGGCAACGTCGATCGTGCGACACCCGTGGCGTGTGCGTCGCCTCGAAAGAGAGGCCAGCTTGTCGTATCGTCTTCGGCAAGCCCCAGTACCGCCACACTCCACGCCAGACACAGGCAAACGCCGCATTTGAGAACTGCTCGCATTTCCGCTACTCCGCAATCACAAGACCAATCGGAACCACAACCGGCGCGTCGACAGGTCAATTGTATCAGAGCCTGTTCGAA
>JBGTHH010000272.1:0-3079 GCA_041746275.1 Pirellulaceae bacterium
GAGGAATTACGAGCGATCACCAACAGCGCCGCCCGCCGCGATGGCGATCGCCGCATCTTCAGCGATCCCGATGTGGCCGCCTTGATTCGCGAACTCGGGATTGAAGTGATTACTTGGCGACAGTTTCGCGAACTTGTCAAGAATCGGTAGTTCTAGTTGGACTGCGTCACTTTGTCGGGCCTACTAGCTCGAAGCGCAAGCGAGTGAATAACTTGCCGAAAACTCACTCGCTTGCGCTTCGAGCTTGTACTGGCCGCCGTTCGTGAAAAAGTGGCGCTGTCCAATTAGCGTGGTTCAATTCGGTCCTTGCCGACCCACTCGCGCAGAACTTCGGGGACGCTCACCGAACCGTCGGCCTGTTGGTGGTTTTCGAGTACCGCGATCATCGCGCGGCTGATGGCGAGTGCCGTGCCGTTGAGCGTATGAACGAAATGCGTTCCCTTCTCTCCCTTGATGCGATAGCGGACGTTTAGCCGGCGAGCTTGATAGTCGGTACAGTTCGAGGTGCTGGTGACTTCGCCATACTCGCCACCGTCCCCACGTCCCGGCATCCAGGCTTCGAGATCGAACTTGCGGTAAGCCGGTCCTCCCAGATCGCCCGTGGCCGTATCGACGACTCGGTAGGGAATGCCGAGTCCATCGAAGATGCGTCCTTCGAGTTCACAGAAGTGGTCCAACATCGCTTCGCTTTGCTCGGGCAAGGTGAAAGCGAACATCTCGACCTTAGTGAACTGATGCACGCGGTACAGCCCGCGCGAGGCGCGGCCCGCCGCTCCCGCCTCGGTGCGAAAACAATGGCTGCTGCCGCAAATCTTCAACGGAAGCGTCTCGGCATCGACCGTCTGATCGGCGAGCAAGCCGCCAATCGTGATCTCGGCGGTCGCGACCAGATTGAGATTGGAATTCTCGATGCTATAGATTTGCGTTTCGGGTCCGCGAGGGATGTAGCCGGTCCCATGCAGGATCTCGGTGTAGGCCAGATCCGGTGTCGTGACCGGTGTGAAGCCTTCTTGGATCAGCAACTTGAGAGCGTATTGCTGGAGTGCGAGCTCGAGCAACACCGCCTCGTTCTTCAGAAAGTAGAAGCCGGCTCCGGCCACGCGTGCCCCTCCTTCGAAGTCGATCAAATCCAATCGCTCGCCCAACGCGACGTGATCGAGCGGCGGGAAATCGAACGCGCGCGGCGCATGCTGACCGCGACGAATCTCCAAGTTGGACTGATCGTCCTCGCCCACGGGAGCCGCGGGATGCGTCAGGTTGGGAATACCGGTTTGCAGCCGAGTGATTTCCTTGTCCAACTCGTCGTGCTCACCCTGCACACGATCCTTCTCCTCGCGGAGCTGCCGTCCCTCTTCTTTGCGAGCCTCGCGTTCGGCTGCCTCCTTCGCTTGGCCAATCGTCTTCGAAACTTCATTCGCGCGGCGATTCAATTCCTGAGTCTGTTGCAGCAGGTCGCGACGTTTGGTTTCAAGTTCCACCAAGCGCTCGACGTTCGCGTCAACGCCGCGCGCGAGACAATTCCGTTTGACGGCTTCGGCGTTCTCAACAATAAATTTGCGATCCAGCATAGGATGTTACTTTCTCATCTTTCCTAACTCGTCCCACAGGCAGGCACTGGCCTTGATCCCACGGTGGAAGTCGGCGAGGTTGAACTTTTCGTTGGGACTGTGTGTATTATCGTCGTCCAAGCCCCAACCTAGCAGCAATGTATTAGCCCCGAGCTTTTCAGCAAAGGCGTTGACGATCGGAATCGAACCGCCTTCGCGGATAAACACGGGAGCCTTGCCGAAGCCACGTTCGATCGCTGCGGCCGCCGCCGCCATGTAAGGGTTATCAAGCGGCACGAGAACCCCGGGTGCTCCGTGCAAATCGATCAGCTCCAACTCGATACCCGCCGGGCAGCGCGATCGCAGGAATGCTTCGAGGGCCACGCTGATTTTCCGCGGATCTTGATTGGGAACCAGACGGAAGCTGAACTTCGCCCCCGCGCGGCACGGCAAGACCGTCTTGGCGCCTTCGCCTTGATAGCCTCCCCACAGTCCATGTACATCACAGGTGGGACGTGCCCAGCGTCGTTCGAGCGTGGTAAAGCCCGCTTCACCGGCGACGCCCGCAACGCCGATCTGCCGCATGAACTGCGACTCGGAGAATGGCAAGTTCGCGAACTGTTGACGTTCCAACTCCGTCAAGGCGACGACATCCTCGTAGAAGCCGGGAATTTGAATGCGTCCCTGCTCGTCGGTGAGAGCGGCCAGCAGCTTGGCCAGGGTGTTGAGTGGATTGATGACCGCGCCACCGAACGTACCCGAATGCAAATCCTGCAGGGGACCTTTCAGACGCAACTCGTAGTAAGCGATGCCGCGCAAACCGTAAGTGATCGCCGGCTGACCTGGTCCAAACTGCGACGTGTCGCTGATGACCACCACATCACAAGCGAGCTGTTGACGTCGTTCTTCCAGGAACATCCCGATGTGCTCGCTGCCGACTTCCTCTTCGCCTTCGATCAGGAACTTCAACTGCACGGGAAGCTTTCCAACGGTCTTCAGCCACGCCTGGGCACTTTTCACGTGCGTCAGCATTTGTCCTTTGTCATCGGTCGCGCCGCGCGCGTAGACATTTCCCTGGCGTATCGTCGGTTCGAAGGGGGGAGAAATCCATTCCCCAAGCGGATCGGGGGGCTGAACATCGTAGTGTCCGTAGACCAAGACGGTCGGGGCACCCGCCATGGACGGCGACTCGGCATACACGATCGGGTGACCAGCGGTCTCGACACATTCGGTCGACAGCCCGAGCGACTCAAATTGCCGGACCATCCAACTCGCCGCCTGCCGCATATCTTCGCGATGTTGGCTATCCGCACTGATACTCGGAATCCGCAGCAGCTCGCACAGGTCGTCCTCAAACGTCGCGCGGTGGTCGTCCAAATACTGGTAAATGTCTTCCATGATGCTCCTTCCCGAAATGGCAAGCGGTCCAATATAATGTGCCCGTTGGTTCTCGACCAACCCGGCTCGACAAATCCGGTTGATCGCGAATCGCTGGCATGGATCACAAGTTTCAAGATGGATGCGGGTGATGG
>JBGTHH010000273.1:0-4610 GCA_041746275.1 Pirellulaceae bacterium
CAATATTCTCTGTGGGAACCTGGCCCGTGATAGCGATGATCGGGATGCTATCCAGCTTGGCGTCGGCCAGTCCCGTCACCAGATTGGTCGCGCCGGGGCCGCTGGTCGCCATGCAAACACCGGGTCGACCCGTTGTCCTGGCGTACCCCTGCGCCGCAAAGCACCCCCCTTGTTCGTGACGAGGAAGGATCGTGCGAATACGATCCTTATACCGAGTCAGGGCCTGATGCAGGGGCATACTGGCCCCGCCCGGATAAGCGAAGATGACCTCTACGTTGTGGTCCACCAACGACTTAACGAGGATGTCAGCACCACTCATCAGTTGGTTGTCCGTCACTTTGTCGGCAGTGGCCACGGTCTTCGCTCCCAGTGAATCAAGAAACAGTACCGCCAACGAAAACGTTGGCATGAACTAACTTTATGTCATGAGACAGCCGCTTTCAAGCGATGTTCGCGCACGTTGAGCCCGGCGATCGAAAGTAGCGGTTGGGCGCAAGCCCACCGGTTTTGCGAGACCGGACGGCTTGCGCCGTTCCGCTAAATCGGGAATCAATTTCGGGACTATTCCTTCGAGAGCGTGGCGCGAACCGCACTCGCAACCTCACCAGCCGCACGACGCATGAGCGTGACATCGAGCCCCATCGACAGCCACTGAATCCCCATCTGAGCCAGCCGCGCCAAATGCACGGGATCGGCCGAGACCGAAACTCCCACCGGGATCTTCGCCGCACGCGATTTGTCGATCACTCCCTGCATCACCTTCAAAACCTCGGGATGCTGCGGCTCGGCCCGATAGCCCAGCGACGCCGCCAAGTCATTCGGTCCAAACGCAATGCTCGTCAATCCCGGCACCGCCAAGATCTCGTCAATGTTCGTCACTGCAGCGGACTGTTCAATCTGCACGACCACGATCACGGTGCGATTGGCTTCGTCGCAAAACTCCTGCACATTACGCCGACCGTAGTCGAGCGGTCGGAGCGGTCCAAATCCGCGAATGCCCTCGGGTGGATACTGGCACGCGGCCACGGCCCGCGCCACATCGGCGGCGGTCTCGACCATCGGCACGATGACTCCATCCGCGCCGATATCGAGCACGGGCTTGATCAAGGCGGGATCGTTCCACGGCACACGGACCAACGCCGCGGTCCCACTCCCCTTCATAGCCATCAAGTGGTGTTTGACCTCTTGCAGCGACAGGGCCGTATGCTCCATGTCGACCCAGAAGAAGTCGAGATCCCCGCACAGTGCTTCCGAAACGTTGGGATCGGCCAAACCGATTCCCGTCCCAAAACAGACTTGGCCTCGATCCAATTTGTCTCGGAACGTCCGCGCATTATTCATCGAGTGGTTTCCGTGCTAGGAGTTTGGATAGCGTGCTAGGAGTTGGATCGTTGGAGTGTCAGTGTCGGTTCGGCAGCGCGTCCTCGCAAGTCCACCGACGTGAAATCGATGAATGTGACTGACCAAGACAGTACGATCCGCTTGTTTCTCCGCGTCGACCGTGCGATACTCTGGGAGTTCCCGCTGAACAATCCCACCCTACACGCTTGAGGATGCCTGTCATGTCACGTCACTTGTTTCGTGCGATCTTAATCGCTTGCGTCTCGGGCACCGTGTTTTTCGGCTTGGCCGCTTGGCCCTTGGTGTCGCTGGTCGCCGAGGACGAAGTGGCCAAAAAGCCTGATCGGTTTACGGTGCCTGAAGGTGACGATGTGGAAGCGTTGCTTAAGTTCGTGACAGGGCTCGAAATGTATCGCC
Organism: Pirellulaceae bacterium; assembly: GCA_041746275.1. Lineage (GTDB taxonomy): Bacteria > Planctomycetota > Planctomycetia > Pirellulales > Pirellulaceae. The sequence goes on from JBGTHH010000273.1 coordinate 1,759, forward strand.
CCACCAACGCCGAAGAGATCCTGGCCCATCGCCAGAACGCGCGCAAGGCCCTGCAGTCCGCGGCCACGCGCATTCTCGAATTGGAAAAGGACACGACCTCGGAAGCGTATCGCAAGGCCACCGGCATTCAATTGCAATTGAAGCTATCGGAACTCCGTGCGGCCTCGCCGAAACAGCAACGCGAGTTCTATGACCAGCTTCTCGCCCATTTGCAATCCGCCAAAGACGCCTCGCAGTCGGATTTGGCCTTGGCCTTCACCTTCGGCCAAACGATCGAACGGACCGAAAACAAAGACTTGGCCAAAGAGGCTTATGCCGCGTTTGGCAAGGTGTTTTCCACGAACTCGGACGAGACCTTGGCCAACTACGGTGCCAAGATGCTCGGAGTCGCTCGGCGTCTGAATTTGCCCGGCAACGAGATGGACATCGAAGGCAAGACCTTGGACGGCAGCGAATTCGATTGGAAGGCGCTGCGTGGGAAAGTGGTGTTGGTGGACTATTGGGCGACTTGGTGCGGACCATGCATCGCCGAGCTGCCCAACGTCAAGGAGAACTACGAGAAGTATCGCGCCCAAGGATTTGAAGTGGTGGGCATTAGCTTGGATCAAGATCGCGATCGACTCACGAAGTTCATCGCCGAAAAAGAAATTCCTTGGGTCACTCTGTTCGAGGACGATGCGGGCTGGAATCACCACATGGCCAATTACTATGGCATCATGGGTATTCCGGCAACGATTTTGGTCGATCGAGACGGCAAGGTGGTTTCGTTAAGTGCTCGAGGTAGTGAGTTGGGTCGTCATCTGGCCAAGCTGCTAGGGCCCGTTGAATCCGAAATAGCACCAACCCCCTAACGAAACCTACCGCTCCACGGCAGCCATTCGACAGTTCATCGCGGCTCGACAGGCTGCGGCGACCAAACTCGCGCAGCCAGATGGCTTCCCTTTCGGATACAATGCGGGCAACATTTTCCACCTAGGTAGAGGTAATTGCATGTCACTGACAAAATTGGCCGTTCCCGTATTGTTGCTCAGCATATGCTCGATCGGCTGCAGTCCCGATGCGGGTCCTGTCACTTCCAAGTCCACGAAGTATCAAGTTAGTGACGATTCATCAGGTTCGACGACCGCGTCGGAAGCCTCGTCAGCGCCGGCTCAGGCAGCCGTTTCAGCGCCGGCTCAGGCAGCCGTTTCGCAGGACGCGCCCACGCGTCCTAAGCCGCTCGACGGGATGCCCAGCCAGCAAGCGAATGCGGAAGTCGCGGCCACTCCCGAGCAACTGCTCGCCGTCATCGAGCGACTACAGCAGCAACAACCGAAGCGGGGCTCGACCGAGGAAATGGTGGCCGATTTTCAGAACATCCAGCGACAAGTCATTCAAGCAGTCGACAAGCTGCTGAAGCTGGAACCGAACGATCAGCAGACCATGCAAGCGGCCCGCGCCAAGTTCGAGTCGTTGTCGATGATGAAGGAGCTCGGCACCAGTGACGCGGGAGAGCAGCTTCGCGACTTTGCGGACTCGCTTGAGAAGCACGCCAGTCCCGCCGTGGCAAATTTTGGTCGACAGATGTCCTTCGCGTCTTTGCTCGATGCCTTTACCAATGGCGACGGCTCGAATTCCCAGGAAGTGATTGATGCCTTTCATGAGGCCGCGGCCGCTCAACCTAAAGATGCGTCCTTGTTAGCCTTCGGCAAGGAGGTCGCCTCGCGCTTCACGAATCAAGGATTACACGCGGAGGCGGCGGAGCTCTTGCGTTTCACGGCCGGGGCCGTGGATTCGTCGGACGATCCACAAGTCAAGTCCGCCGCCAACTCCCTCCGGGAACAAGCGAAGTTCGCGGAGGTCGATTTGGGCGGACGTTTGAATGCGGTGGCCGAGGGCACTCCCGAGGCGATCGAGAAGTTTTCCGAGATGTTGGATGTGCTGACTACCGGCGAGAACGTCGGATCGACCACGCTGCAAACTTTGATGCAACTAGCCAGCATGTTGGAACCGGTCAGCGACGAGGCGGCCGCGTTGGTGTATGCCTCGCTGGAACGGACCTTCAGCCAGAGCTCCGACGAACGACTTGCCGGGGCCGCTCAAAGGATGATCGAGCAATATCGCCTGCGATCCGGGATCGTCGGCCAGCCCTTTGTGGTCGAAGGCGTCTTGCCCGATGGCACTCCGTTCGATTGGGAACAATATCGCGGTAAGATCGTGTTGGTCGATTTCTGGGCGACTTGGTGTGGACCTTGCCTGCAAGAGCTGCCCAACTTGCGAGCCAATTATGAGAAGTACCACGCACAGGGATTCGAGGTCGTGGGGATCAATCTGGATGAAGAAAAGCAGGATCTCGACGAGTTCTTGACGCTCCAGGAGCTGCCGTGGGTCAATGTCGTCAGTGCCGACCCAGAGGCCACTGGTTGGGAACATCCGATGGTGGCCAAGAACGGTGTCGCCGCCATTCCGTTTCTGGTGCTCGTCGATCGTGACGGCAAGGCAATGGCGTTGAATACTCGCGGAGAAGCCTTAGGCCAGAAACTCGCGGAGATCTTTGCCGATCCTGAATCACCCACGGAACCACCTCAGCCCGAGTCGCCAGCCAAGGAAGCACCTCCGGCTGACTCGCCAGCCAAGGAAGCTCCCGCTACTGAAGCGGCCAAGCCGGAGGCTCCCGCCACGGAACAGCCCACCGAGTCGGCTCCTGCAAATGGCGATTCATAGCAGGTCGCATAGATGGGGCAATTGAATTGAATAAGGAGTGCTCAACGTGGCAGATTCCCTGAAATCACTTATCCAAACGGGTACTAAGCTCTGGTTGGATTCGATCGACCCCGATTTGGTCGCGGCGAACCAGGGACGAGGGGCGACCG
>JBGTHH010000274.1:0-7888 GCA_041746275.1 Pirellulaceae bacterium
TCATGTTCGAGACGTGTCATCAGGGGATCGACCGCCGCAGTCCGATCGCGCATGGGGCTCACCTCGATCGCTTCGCCGACTTGAATAACGACATGCAGCGAACCGTGGATGCGGGCTTTGTCGGTGAGGTCCTCTTCGTAACGTTCCAAGGTCTCGAGCAATCGATCGACGGTGGGGCGTTTCAGGTAGTCCGATGGATAACACGACACTTGCTGAGCCAGGTAGATGTCGGCCAGCAGTTTCCAGCGTCGCTGTCGTTCGGCGATCGTTACCTCGCCATTCACCATGCCAGGGAGCAGTTTCATACGCAGGGCCTTCACGCGTGGAACGACCGGCCCACTTTGAGGACCGCCTAACCATTCCCGTTCGATGGGAAACAACAGACGATCGATTAAACCCGTCAGTCGATCCGCGAAACGCCCCGACTGCTCTTGGCCGAAGTGCTCGATCTCCTTCAAACACAGCAAGGCTCGTCCTACTTTGATGATGCGATCGTAGACTCCGAGTTGACGCTGGGGCTGCCAGGACAATCGCTGTTCGATGTTGGTGAGAACTTCATTGGCCACGGTCGCCAAGTCGCCGCGAAAAAGGTACTTGATACCCACCGGGTGAACGACGACTTTCCCTCCTGCGACATGTTTGGCTCGGCGTTTGGCCGCCGTACGCGCGATGAACGCCACGCCGTCCAGCAGCGCGTGCAAGCGATCGTTGGTGCGGCTGACGGCTCCTTCGGGAAACACGATCAAGGGACGCTCCGCCTTCTCCAGGATTTCAATCGCCGTGTTGATGGCTTGCCGGTCGACCCCTTCACGATAAACGCTGAAGCCTCCCATCTTGTGAATCGCCCAGGCCGTGAAGCGATCTTGTTGAAAGAGATGCCAACTTCCCATGGCGTACACATGGCAGCCGACTTCCCTCGCCAACCAGCCCAGCACGAGCGGATCTGCGGTGCGGCAATGATTGGGAGCCAGCATGATCCCGTGGCCGGCTTCGAGTGATGCCTTGAAACGCTCGGGGTTCCGCAGTTCGAAGCTCACCACGCCTTCGTTTTTGCGCAACCAGCGTCCGTACAGATCGAAGAGCTGGATGAAGGTGGGCCACCACGTGCCTCGATGAGGCGGAATGAACTGGTATAGCTTCTCAATGACGATGTTCTGCATAGGTTTCGTCGGGGCCGGGCAAGTTGGGATTCAAATACCAGCGACACACTCGTTATACTCCATACTCCTGCAATCCCTACGATCCGCAATTCCCGAGCGGTTTGTGGTGGGGCATGGTTTCCGAAGAAGCGTCCGATGAAGTCAACCTAGTTCCTGCGACGAAGACTTCCATGACACCGCATCCGATCCTGGCCGAAGTCAACGGACACTTCGGTTTCGATCGGCAGGTGGTGTAGCATACATCGCCGAGCCCATGCGGCCCAACGCCAATCCATTGCCTTATGGTGCGTCCTAAACGGAAACTCGTCCCGCCCAAGCCCGAAGTTCGCGGCGACACGGGGCAACGGCTGACTGCGGCTTTCCTGGACTACCTGCGTGGCGAATGCCGTCTGGCGGATAACACGCTCGCGGCCTACCAACGCGATATTCGTCGTTTTCGTCTCTGGCTAGGCGACCGGCCGATTAACGGCCTGCGGATCGCGGAACTATCGGATTTTGTGGCCACGTTGCACGATCTGAAACTCGCACCCGCCAGTATCGCTCGGCACATCGTGGCCCTGCGGATGTTCCTGCGCTATCTCCAGCTCGAAGGCTTGCTGAAGGAGAACCTTGCGGAACTGCTGGGGAGTCAGAAGCTGTGGCAGCGCATCCCCGAAGTACTCTCACCGCAAGTGGTGGAGCAATTCCTGCGGGCACCGCAGCCTTACGACACCTGCTTTCGTCGCGATCGCGCGTTGCTGGAGTTGCTGTACGCCACCGGTTGTCGAGCCTCGGAGCTATCGAACCTGCAGGTCTGTGACGTTCACTTGGCCGAGAACTACTGCCTGTGCCACGGTAAGGGGAACAAGCAACGTTTGGCACCGCTGGGCCGCATGGCCGGGGTGGCCATCCAAGATTACCTCGAAAATGAACGGCCGTTACACGCCGCCGCCGCGACGAGTCCACCGCCGTGGCTGCTGCTATCGCGACGCGGGAAACGCCTGCGACGCGAGGCGATCTGGGAGTTGGTCAAGAAGTACGCGGTCCGCGCGGGAGTGCCAGCCTCGATCAGTCCCCACACGCTCCGTCATAGCTTTGCCACACATCTCTTGGCGGGCGGAGCCGATTTACGCCAAGTCCAGGAAATGCTGGGACACGCCAGCATTGCAACGACGCAGATCTACACGCACGTCGATCAATCGCGGCTCAAGAAGGTCCATCAGCAGTTCCATCCCCGAGCTTAGAGCCTGTCCGAAAAGGGGTCTGACCCTTTGGAGGCGAGTCGATTTCACTGGGTTCTTGGTCTCGCCGGAGAGCGTCTGCCCCCTTTTCAGACAGGCGTATGGTGCTCGTCAGATGGCAAACGCCGCAGCCGCCACTTGGCTACTCACCGCTGGCTTGGCGTGGCGGCGCGAACTTGATCTTTTCCACCAACTTCACGACGTTGTCGGTGCCGTCAATATAACCTGAGACCGCCGTGATGGCTTGAATGACGTGTTCATAGCGCAAACCGTAATCGCAATCCAATTCGATTTCCGCTGTCTCTTGAATGCTTCCCGGCCCGCGTTGGTCGCCGACGACACCGATGATCTCCAAACGCAGCGCCTCCATGGTGCCGACGCTGCGATCGTTCAACGACATTCCCGCCAATTGACCACCCGCGCCGGCGCGCAGACGCACCTTCATCGGTGGGAGTTGCAGATCATCAGGAGCACCTGCTGCTGGGGCGGCCAGCGGCATCTTGATGTTGAAGTCGCCTTCCTGCGAGACGATTTTGAATGTCATGATGAAGAAGACCAGCAACTGAAACACGATGTCAATCATCGGCGTCATTTGCAGTTCAATCTTGTCGTCGCCGCCACCTTTGTTGTGTCGTACTTTCATGGATGATTTTCCGCCGCCAACAGCTTGTGAATGAACGGGTCTGATCGAATGCGGCTAGTTGTTGCCGACGTCTTCCTTGGCTCGTAGAGCGAACTTCTCGAAGCTGTTCTCCTGACACTTCTGGATCAGCTCCTGCACGCGACCCGTTTGAGCGTCTTTATGAGCGCGGACAATAATCGTGGCATCGCTGGCGGGCTTGCCCTGACTCGCCAGCACTTGCTTCTCCTTCACCAAAAACGGGCTGAGCGCCGCAATCGGAATCTCCGACGAACCGATGATCGCGGTGCCTTCGGTGGTGAGGTGGATCGTGATCGGGAACTCAAGCGGCCCCTCGGGGGGCTTGGCCAATTGGCTGTCGGGCAACTGAATCTTTTCGTTCTGTTCGCTTTGGGAAAAGTTGATCAACACCATAAAGAAGGCGATCAACTGAAATGTCATGTCGATCATCGGTGTCAGGTCACCCTCGAGGATGCCTTCCGATTTTTTCTTAGCCACGCGCATAAAACACCTTGAAGCCGAGCGGCTTTACTCCTGACCGGTTTTCTGAAAGCGGCTCATCAACCCTTCGCTCAAGATGCCGACTTCCAACACGAGACGGGCGATGCGGTTCTTGAGGATGTTGTAAGCCGCCAGCGCGGGGATCGCGATCGCCAATCCGACCAGCGTCGTAAACAAAGCCGTCGAAATACCCATGGCCAAGTCCGAGGCTTTGGGAGTCGAGCCCGCGACGGCGATGGTGCTGAACGAACGAATCATACCGTCGACCGTGCCGAACAGCCCCACCATGGGACTTAGCGTGCCGATCAACGCCATGTAGCTCAGGCGATGCTCCAGCTTCATGTTCTCTTCTTCACCAACTTCCTGCATCGCCTCGATGGCTTGGGCATAACCGGCCGAAAGTTTGGCGAGCCCCGCGGAGAGAACTTGGCCCAGGAACGACTCGTCGGCCTTGGCCAGTTCGTACGCTTCTTGGTATTGCTTTTCATTCAAATGGGCTTCAAAGCCTTCGACCAATGCGACGGGACAGACGTTGTCTCGGCGGGCCGACAGCAGGTTCATCACCAAAAGCGCCACCAACGTGAACGAAAGGCTGAGGAAGATGATCAGATAGAACGGCCCCAAGGCTTGGTATAGCCATTGCAACGCATTGAGTTTCGGGGGCGGCGTATCCTCAGCCGGAGCGGCTGGCGCGGCTGCGGGGGCAGGGGCGGCACCTTCTTCGTCCTGAGCCACCGCGGTTTGAGTCAACAGGCCGGTCGAGGAGAAGACTCCGTCGAGCAAGAGCAGGCCGAACAAGGCTGCTAGGGTTCCAAACAACAACGCACGATGCCGCATTTTCGCCTCCGAGATCAAGTCTCTTGAATACTGTTCCGTGGGTAGATGATGCCGACTAAGGCAAACTCACATTCTAATCACTGTTGCGCGACGGGGTAAAGAATACGCCGACAATTACTGAAGCTTCGCCCAACTGCTTCCGGCGTAACGATCCGTCAGTAACCCGCGGGCACTATCGGCACGATCCTGCTTCTTCAACGCCAACCATAGCTTGTTCAGATGGTACAGCGATTCGGCATGCACTTCTGGCTCGGCGTAGAACAGCACATCGACGTGAAGGTACGCCATCAGTGCCTCTTTCGGCTTGCCGAGCTTGAGGTAACAGGCTCCCAAGGCATTGTAGGTGCGTCCGAACAGCTCTGAGTTACCCTCGGGACTATTCTTGGCAATGATGTCCTCGGCGAGCTTAATCCCTTCCGCAGGGGCACCGGTACCGGCCAAGCAACCAGCCTTGCCGGCTTGTGCCATCAGTTTTTGTTGCGTAGCGGCTGGCGTGTCGATCGCCGAATTGATAACCGCATCGTACTCCTGAATGGCCCCCGCGAAATCACCTTTGCGCACCAAGGCGCGGGCCTTCAAGACCGCTCCGCGCATCTTGTAATCGGGCCAGGGAGCGCTCGTCGCGATCGCTCCGTAGTATCGCGTCGCTCCGTCATAACTCTCGAGGGACACGGCCAGATCCCCCAACACCTCCGCCGCCTCGAAGTAGTGGAAACTCTTGGGATTCGCACTGACAAACGCTAACATGGCCTTGGCCGCCGCGGCCTTATCGCCACCACCGGTGAGCGCCAACTTGGCTTGGCAATAAGCTAAGTAATACTGCAGATCCGCCTTGGTCAGTGGGCGTTTGATGGCGTTCGCATCGACCTTGCGAAGTGAATCGTAGCCCGCTTCGATTTGACCCGTCAGGATGTCGTCCCGGCCACGACGCAGTTCCGGTGGATCATCGGCCAAGGTAATGCGACGAATTTCATTCACTGGGATCGAACGCGGCGACCCTTGGACCTCAATCACGACTTCAGTCGTCGAGGTCGCGTCCGTGATCGTGCCATTCGTGGGCGATCCGCGAAAACCGTAGACCTGATCAAACTGGGCGTGTGACTGATTAGCCAACCCGATTACGAGCAGCACGCTAGAAGCAACTAACCAATTCTGTCTTGTCATCATCTACAACTCCTGGGAGTGTTGTTCTCGCTAAAGTCCAAGATTCAGGTGATGGAACGGGAAGGAATCATCCGCGCGCGGCCGTTTCGAAGGCTTTCAAACCGATTGCGCGATCGCCCTTGGCCGTTTGAATCCGCTTCAACAGCGTATCGTACTGAACCATCCACTTCTCGCCGCCCAAATCGGGATACAGCTTACTGGTGAGGGAGATGTCCCGCTCGGCGTCAGAGAGGAACTTATTTTTGTCCGCCCCGTCCTTCAACAGGGCGTACTCATAGCGACACTGCGCCAAATGCAGCCTTGCTTCGTAAAACGTATCCTTGAATTTAGCATTACCGGCCGTTTTCTGAGCAATTCCACCCCAGCCCCAAATCAGTGGCCTCGGTTCACCCGGCTTGCGGATACCGACGATGGCTTCCATGTATTTTTCCGTTTGGCCGGGCAACTTGGCCCATGCTTCGAGCAACTTCGCGGCTTCGACCTGTACGTTCAGGGCTGTGCTGTTGGCCTTCAATACCGTTTCAAATATGCCCTGAGCTTGCTCGAAGTCACGCATGTCGCCCATCACACTCGCCATGCGAAGTTGAATCTGAACCTGCATCTGCGGTTCCGGCTTGACCTTGTCGATGATGTTTTGAAAAGCGGCGATCGAAGCGGTGTAGTACTTCTTGGCGTCCTCGTTCAACGTCGGGCCATCGTCCATGCCCTTGCCTAATTTCGAGAACGACTCGGCGACCCAATTCAGAACGCTTAATTCCGTGGCCCCTTCACTCAATTGACGTAAGAACGTTTCAAAGCCTTGAGAGAGGGAGCGTTTGACCTCCGGAGTCGCCGACTCGAGTTGGGTTTCGAGATCCCGCGCGAGATTGACATAAACGGCGACCAATCGTTGTTCGCCGGCGACCGAACCACCCAAAGCGGTCTTCATGCTGTTCATGACCTCCTTGGCTTTGTCGATCGCGGCCGTCGCGTCCGTTCCCGATCCCAAGGAAGAAATGTAGCCACGCAGTGCCGTCTTGTAGACTTCTTCAACGACAGCGGGGTCCTTCGCGGCGGGATCGTTCTTGTTCACCAAAACGAGTGGACCGAGGTTCTCGCGCTCGAGCACCTCGATGGCCTGCGGAGCTTGTTGGTTATCCAAATACGCTTGCGCCAACGAGAGCAGGGACGTAACGGTGCCTCGATCAGGCTTCGTCGTCGGTGTCAATCGACCATAACCGGCGGCTAGGGTGGCGAGTGCCTTGGCCTTGAGCCCATTCAGTTCCTCAGCTTTGGCCACCAGATCGACGCCCTCGGGAGCACCACTGTCCTGCCATTGTTGGAGCTGTTGCGATTCACGCAAATACGTGCCCCACATGGCTTGTCCTGTTTTCAACTCGGCCTCGCCGCGTTTTGGCGAGCTTTCGGAAATCCGTGTCAGGAACTGGTGGGCGCGATCCAGTTCACCGGCATTGATCATGAAGGGGACCAGCGTGGTTAAAGCCTCTTCGGCCTCGGGCTGTTCCGGCCACTTATCGGCGACGTATTCGGCAATCCCAACAATCCGCGACACATCGAACGCGACCAGACGATTCGTTAGTTCATCGGCCTTAATTCGCTCGTCCGCGTTGGTGCCCGGTCCCCCGGCCACGTCGGGCATGGCCGACAACTCGTCGCCGGAAATGACGCCGTTGCCATCCTGATCGAGTTGCTTGAACAACTCCGTCGCCATCTGATTGCTCTCGCCGTACATCTGGATGTAGCAAGCCAAGGCGATCTTGGCACACTGCCGAGCGCCCGCGCTATCGGGGTAGCGGCGTGCCACGAAGTCGCCCATCAATGCGGCCTTGTGGTAATCCTGTTGCAAGTAGTAGAGGTAGCACAGGAAGTAGCGCACCACGTTGATGTCGTCGAGCGACGTTTCGCCATCCGCTAACCTGAGAGCGAGTTGGTAGTAATTCATCGCGTCATCGCGTGCCGTGACCAGGGTCTGCTGGGCTTCGGCGAGTTGCTTCTCGAGTTCGGCTTTGACCGTCGCATCCTCCTCCTTGGCGATGCGAGCGGGAACTTGTCGGACGACGAGATCGGCCGTTTGGATGGAATCGAGGGATTCCTTGCCGGCATTCTTGGCGTCGGCAAAGGTGCGAACCTCGGCCTTTTCACCCGTACGATCCGGGCCGCCGAGCGACGCGACCAATTGCCGGGCCTCCTCCTGGAACTCGCTGGTCTTGCCAGCCACGAATTGGGCTTGGCGGCGGGCATCATCCTGCGACTGCTTGATGGTGCGCGTGTCCTTGGGGTCCGCTTTCAAGGTCTCGTCCGCCTGCATCTTATAAGCCTTGGCGAGACTCATGCGGATCGCGAGCCAGTCGGAATCACGATCGTCG
>JBGTHH010000275.1:0-2616 GCA_041746275.1 Pirellulaceae bacterium
AACAAGCCATCGCGATGCCGCCGACCAGCCGAACGGCAGGACTCTTAGCATCCTGCTTCTTATCGCTGAAGCTTCGTCAGATCAATTACACAGGCCGCGCGACTCAGGAACGTCTCGCCCTCGCTTATCTCAGGCGAGCAACTGGTCTTTCCTGGGAGGAACGCGATCTCGCAACGGTGTGCGAATGGCTGAGCTTGCTGCCGCGACAAGGGGCCTTGCTCAATCGTTTAGTGTCCGTGGGTGTGAAGCAGTTTCCCCACAGTCCTCGGTTATGGTTCTTCGCGGGTGTCTACGAAATGCAGCGTGGTCCGTTCGCGTGCGACCTCGACTTTGCCCTCGAGTGTTTCAAATCGGTGATCGAGTATAACACCAAGTCGACCGTGCCATTGTCGTCGGCTCAACTCGATCAATCGCGCGAAGCGATCAGCCGCTTGGAAGAATTCCTCGGCGTCGATCAAAGCATCGGGTTCAGCAGTGATTTTTATGACGATGATGATGATGACTACGATGACGATGATGATGATGATTTCCATCCAGGCAGCCTGCTTCCGCCAGGTATGGACATCGCTGATCTCATCAAGTCCATGCCACCGAGTGTACTCGCGGCCGTGAAGGGAGCAGCCGCGGCGGCGGGAATGACCATCAAAGAGGTGATTGAGCAAGCCTTTGGTTTAGATTCGCCGACTACGCAAAAGCCCAAACCGGTGCCCAAGTCACCGCGTCGAGGCCGTATTCCACAGAGCAATCAAAAGAATCTTGAGTTTGACGATGAGTAATCGCCGTGGCCCGCGCGTCGCGCGTTGAATAACCGTGCAGCAAAGCAAGTGCGAGCGACGTCATAGGAGTTGACAGCATGAGTGATCCCTACGCCATCCTGGGCCTGAGCCGAAGCGTCGACGATGCGACGATCCGCTCCCGCTACCTGGATTTAGTGCGCGAGTTCCCGCCGGAGCGAGCGCCCGAGCGATTCGCGGAAATCCGTGAGGCCTATGATCGGTTGCGCGATCCCGTGGTGAGCCTGGAAAGGCGTCTGTTCGATGTGGCCGCTCCGTTCACGTTCGAATCGATCGTCGCGGAGGCCCGGCCGGACATTCGCAATACGCGCCTGCCCAGCTCGCTCCTTCTGTCGCTGGCGAGACCGTGATGCGAACGTGGTGGGACAATGAAGACATTCTGCAACGCTTTCGCGAGTGGCTAGCGCAGACCGACCAAGACATCTTGGCTCTGCCAGAGCGCCAACAGGCAGCACCAGCGTGGGACAGTGATCCCGAAACTTCTGATCGGCCAGAGTGGCTGGACGAGTCGAACTGGGCCGATCATTCCAACGACACACCGCCTGATGTCAACGACAACGATCCGGCGGACCAGCCAGCGCCCGAGTTGCCGTCGGTGGGTTTGACCGAGTTGCTTGAGGCGTTCACGGCGTTGCGGCATGAAACGAAGCTGCAAACCAAGGCGGGGCGAGGGTTAGAAGACGCCGTCCAAGCGTCGCTGCAAGGTTTGGATCGAGCAATTCGGCATTTCGAGACCTTGCAAGCACGCGAAGGCGATGCAGCGGATCGCGTTGCCAAACCGTTCGCGGAAGCCCTGGCTAATCTGGACGAAGCGCTCACACGTGGCGCGGAAGCCATATCGTCGAGTCAACTGCAAGCCGCTCGGGCCGTCTCCCAACACTTGCAAGACACGTTGGATGATCGCTTTCGACGACTCTCGTCCTGGCGGCAATGGTGGGCACGAAGCTGGCACGGGCAAGTGCGGGAGATCTGCCAGGAGGAAGTGGCGACGTCCATGAACGCGGCGCTCCACCGCGTCATGGAAGGCTACCAGCTTATCCACGCCCGCTTGCGGCGAGTCATGCAGGAGCAAGGCGTCAGCCGGATTTCCTGCGTCGGCCAAGTCGTGGACCCGGCGAAGATGACGGTCGTCGAACTCGTCGACGATCCGCACGCCGAACCGGAAGTGGTTCTCGAAGAAGTCCGCCCAGGATACATTTATCGCGGTCACGTCCTGCGGTTCGCCGAAGTCCGCGCCGCTCGCAAGGACGTCGATTCCGTGGTTCGTGGTTAGTAGTCACCAGTTGGCAGTTTGCTACACTTAACGCTTTCGCTCGTTACAGGCATCAGAAAGGATTCTCGCATGGAGACAATACTCGGCATCGACTTGGGGACGACCAATAGCGCGGTGTGCGTGATCCAAGATGGCAAACCGACGGTCGTGCGGGATGCCGCGGGCGCATCGATCTTGCCGTCCGTCGTCGGCTTCGATCAAGCGGGCCGGTTGTTAGTCGGCCAGGAAGCTCGCAATCAAGCCTTGCTGGCACCCGATCGAACCGTCAAATCCATCAAACGCCGGATGGGCGACGAAACCAAGGTCCGGCTCGCCGATCAGGAGTACTCGCCGCAAGAGATCTCGGCCATGATCTTGCGGACCCTGAAGGAGCGGGCCGAGCGGGAGTTTGGCCAGACGTTTTCGAAAGCCGTCATTACCGTCCCCGCGTTCTTTAACGACAATCAGCGTCAGGCCACTCACGAAGCCGGTGAACTGGCCGGTCTGGAAGTGGTCCGCATCATCAACGAGCCGACCGCCGCTTCCCTTACCTACGAACCGCATACGGAA
>JBGTHH010000276.1:0-2901 GCA_041746275.1 Pirellulaceae bacterium
CACCTGCCCACAAGTCTGCGGTTCCGCCGACCGTGATGTTCTGTGACAGTAATGCTTCGTCGACGTCGCCCGGGGCACCGTCGCCGAGCAGGGCAATTCGCGAGCTATGCACGGGGCTTTGATCGAGCAGCTTGATCGTCAAGGGACCGGTTGTCGAATTGACTCCCTTCATACCTTGACCGGAGACGTCGCCTCCCGAGAGGAGCTTGACCGGCGTGGAGCTGGTGTCGACGTCGAACTTCGGAGTCGTCCGCACCAAGTGCCAGCCAGCGGCATAGTTGGTGTTGTAGCCTTCCAGAATGAAAGCATGACCAATCAAAGCACCGCGTTCCGCCGTGCCACCGGCAGTGCTCGCGAAGACCGTGGTGCTGCCGGTTCCGGTAACTCCCTTCCACGACGTGGCTCCACAGACGCCATCCGCCGTGCGCAAGGGGTCCGCACCATCCTTACCGTTGGTGGTATCGAGGCCTAACAAATCGTTCAGCTTCTCTGAACCGTTGAGGGGACTGCTGGGGCAGCGCATTTCGTTCGGATTGCCCGCGCCAATGTTGACGAGGTCGGCCACCCAACCCCACTTGTCCATACAGCCATCGCGACGGAAGTCACTGGCTCCCGTGCAGAGCCGGCCATTCTTGTCGACCTCGGCGAACGACATAAGGCCGATGCCGATTTGGCGTAGATTGTTCTTGCAGCTTGTCGAACGGGCCGCTTCACGCGCTCGCGACAGGGCCGGCAACAGCAGTGCGACCAAAATGCCGATGATCATGATGACCACCAACAACTCGATCAAGGTGAAACCTTTACTTTGTTTAGTCTGGGACATTAAACTAACTCCTGGGTTGAGTAATGAGCAGGTTACAACTGCTCAGGCGAAACGATGCGTTTTTTGTTTTGCTAATCTTCAACTCTTGTGTGTCGCGGTCGGTGCGAAGTGACATTCGTGCCGGCCGCTTTTTTTCTACTGACATCCTGTTCTCGAATCCATGTCCGCCTTAACTCCTTCCTAAATTCGTTGAATCGTTGTGCCTGCACCAATCTTCTAAGGCTGGAGCAGGAAGCCTGTGACTCGTCGTTCCATCGCTTAATTGGGCTGATCCCTGAGGTCGTAATCCGATTCGACCATGTCCGGCAGCAGTTCGACTTCGCTGCTCAAGAAGCTGCCGACCCCGGCCGGGAATCCCGTGTTGAGCACACCATCACCGTTGTCATCCGCGAACTTGCGCACGCTGCCGTCGGCAAAGAGGATGTTGCAGTTCTTCTTGTGAACGGGAGCGAATGCCGAATAGTCTTGCAGCGTTCCCTTCGCCCAGACGGCCCACCAGCCTGCCGCACCCGCCTTCGGCGTTCCCGCACTAAAGGTCGGCACGGAGAAATCCGTTACCTTGCGTGGGCCTCCCGTGAACTGAAGTGTGGTCAGCGTGCCCGCTTCAACAGAACCGAAGCTTTGCAGCAAGGAGCCGGTCGTGGCGGCATCGCCCAGCAACGGAATGATCGAAGCCGAGACGGAAGACGCATCGACGTTCGTGCGACTCAAAGGACCGGTCGTGGAGTTCCGCGAAAGGATGTTGATACCACAACCGCTGACGATCTCCCGCAGATTGCCGCTTGTGTCCAACGAGACACCTCCGCGAACCAAAAACCAACTGGCGGCGTAGTTCGTGTTGTAATGCTTATCAAAAATCAACTTCTCAATCAGGGGCGGACGGGCATTCGGTGCCAAGGGGCCGATTTGCCGACAGGCATTCACCAAGGTCGAACCATCCAGCTCGACCGACGGCTGGCTTCCCGAGTAGTTCACGCACGTTCCCGCCGGTGCCAGATTCAGCAAGTCGTTATAGGTGTCGCTGATCTGTGCGGGATTCGAGGGACACAGCATTTGCCCCACCAGCGTGCCGTCATTCACCAGATCGGCGACCCAACCGATCTCCGTCACACAGCCATCACGCTGCCAATCGAAAGCGCCCGTACAGAGCCGATCGCCGTGGTTCTCCGCATGGACAAACATGCCCAGGCCGAATTGTCGCAGGTTATTCTGGCACGCGGCGCTTCGGGCGGCCTCGCGTGCCGTGTTGATCGCGGGCATGAGCAACGCCACGAGAATGCCGATGATCGAGATCACCACCAGCATTTCCACGAGCGTAAAGCCCCGGGAAACGGAACGTTTGGTGTCGACGTTCATGAAATCCTTCTCTCTAGTAAAAGTCGTGATAGCTTCCGAGCGCACCTCGAACGATCGCCTCACGTTTAGCTACCAATTCTCCGTGATAGCATGAAGTAAAGATGAAGCAAAAGTTAAGGTTTCATTAAAAGGTAAGATTAAGATAGAGAATTTCTATCACGACCATGGCTTTTATGAAAATGTATGAAGTCGCTCATATCACGGGGGTATCCCGAGCGGAAGTGAGCTCAGATGAGAGCTTCAATGCGGAAATCAGGTCGTTCCAGACGACTTCACGGTAATCAACGCCGGCGGGGCACCGAGCCAGCGACCGCGCATGAAAAAAGCCCGTCGCAGGATCACCTGCGACAGGCTGAATCGAAAAGCCAATCCCAACGGAAGTTAACGCTTGGAGAACTGCGTGCCTCGACGAGCGCCGTGGAGACCGCACTTCTTGCGTTCCTTCATGCGTCCATCGCGGGTCAGGAAGCTGCCATCACGTAAGGTCTCAAACAGCGATTCATTGAAGCCGAGCAGGGCGCGGGCCAGTCCCATGCGGACCGCTCCCGATTGTCCCGTATTCCCGCCACCGCTGGCGCGAACGAGCACATCCACACTCTCCCGCTGGCCACAAGCATCCAGAACCTCCAGGATCGCTCGCTGGTCCTTGTCCTCGGTGAAGTACTCTTCCAGGTCACGACCGTTGATCGTGATCTTGCCGCTACCCGCGCGAACGCGCACCC
>JBGTHH010000277.1:0-1786 GCA_041746275.1 Pirellulaceae bacterium
CCAATCGCGCCGCTTTTCATCATGTCGGCTCGTGAGTCTGTTCATGCGTCCAATACCCTGACTTGATCCGCGAAGCGCGGGCCATTAGGCTCTCGTTGTGGCTTACGTTGGCGGATAAAATCGAGGAGCATGTGATGAAACTACACTGGGCCACCACCCTGTTGATGGTTTGGTTGTCGAGTGTGACTTCCAGCCCGGCACAAGACGACTATGTGCTCGGTCCCGATTCCCAGCGACAGGCGGATACGCCGCGCGGCACGGTCACCAAGCATGTTTGGGAGACGAGCAACGTGTTTCCTGGCACCGTGCGCGAGTATTGGATCTACGTGCCCCAGCAATATGACGCGACACGACCGGCCTGTGTGATGGTCTTTCAGGATGGAGGAAACTACGTCAACGAGACGGGGCAGTTTCGCGTGCCGATCGTCTTCGACAATCTCATCCATCGAGGTGACATGCCCGTGACCATCGGGATCTTCATCAACCCTGGCGTGGTGCCTGCCTCGGCACCGGGAGCCGAAGCACGTCGCAACCGCAGCTTCGAATACGATTCGCTCGGCGACCAGTATGCGAGGTTCCTGATCGAAGAGATCCTACCGGCCGTCGGTGCGCAGTATAACTTGACCTCGGACCCGGCCGGACGCGCCATCGGCGGGATCAGCAGCGGCGCGATCTGTGCCTGGACTGTGGCCTGGGAGCGACCCGAGGCCTTTCGCAAAGTGTTGAGCCATGTCGGTAGCTTCACGAACATTCGCGGCGGACATGTTTACCATGCTCTGATTCGCAAGACGGAGCCCAAGCCGATTCGCGTGTTCTTGCAGGATGGCGAGAACGATCTCGACAATTTGCACGGCCATTGGCCCCTGGCCAACCAACAAATGGCCGCCGCGCTCAAGTTTGCCGGCTATGATTACCAGTTCATCATGGGCACGGGTGGCCACAACGGGAAGCATGGCGGCGCGATTCTCCCCGATTCGCTGCGCTGGTTGTGGCGCGACTACCCCCGCGACGCCGGAGCGACCAACAATGAGTAAACGACCGCTGCGAATGGCCGCTCTGATGTTGATCCTGTGGGGCATCGCTTCCTCGGCAAGGTCCCAGGATATGCCGTTGTCCGAGGTTTTGCTCGCAGGACACGGTTGGGACATGGTGGCCGAGGGCTTCAGTTACACCGAAGGACCCGCAGTCGATTCGACGGGCCAGGTCTACTTCACCGATGTCCCCCAAAGCAAGATCTACAAGATTGGTCTGGATGGGGTGGTCACGGTGTTTGTCTCGGACAGCCAGCGTACCAGCGGCATGATGTTCGGGCCTCACGGAAAGCTGTTTGGGTGTCGTCGTGGGACAAAGCAGATCGTGGCCTACGACGCCCAGGGTCAGTTCGACGTGTTGGCGAACGATGTGGATGGCAACGATCTGGTCGTCACTCGGGAAGGTGCCCTCTACGTTACCGAACCCTCGACCAACAAATTGTGGTATCTCAGCCCGAGCGGAGAACCGCGAGTCGTCGATCAAGGCATTGAGAGACCGAATGGGCTCATCTTGTGGCCTGACCAAAAGACGCTCGTGGTAGCCGACACCGCGGGCCCGAACTTATGGGCCTTTCGCATCGAGGCGAATGGGGATTTGGCTCACAAGCAGCCCTATTACACCATGCAACTTCCACGTGGGCAGTCCGCCAACGGAGCCGATGGCCTGACGGTCGATTCGCGAGGCAGACTCTATGTGGCCACATCCGTCGGGTTGCAAGTGTTCGATACGCAGGGTCGCTTCAGCGGCGTGATTC
>JBGTHH010000278.1:0-5197 GCA_041746275.1 Pirellulaceae bacterium
CTTGCGCAAATTGAAATCGCCACAACCCCAACTTTTTGACAGCCCAGGCTAACGCCCAAACGGCTAATACGTCCGACCCGAACATTTACCTGTCACAAAGCACTAGGTATTCCGCACCAGAGCCACATTAATCGTCGAGGATTCCGGAACCAAAGCCCTTACGCACATGCCTTGGGCCGCTATGGGGCGTTTCTCGTTGGCTCGGAAGTTGGGAGCCGGTGCTCGTGTGGGGAGGCCGAATCGCCGGCTGACTGGGCTGGATCTCGATCTGCGGAAAGTTCGCGGCCTCGGGATGCGTGACCGATAGATCCTCGACGTCCCCACCAACGAACCCATCATCGTAGTCCTCCTCATAACGCGAGACGTAGCCCGGCCGCTGAGCCAATTCGCGTTCCGTGCGATAGGCCTCGATGACCCGTTCCTGAATCATTTCGCGGCAAACGGAGTTAATGGGATGCGCGATATCGGCATAGAGTTTGGCTCGCCCTTCGGCGTCTCGCGTTCCAAGATCGGACGTGACTTTCGCACCGCATTGATTGCAATAGTTCGCTCGCAGGTGATTCTTCGAGCGGCAGCGCGGGCAGTGGGTGGTGAGCTTGCGACTGGGCATGGCGACGAACGGCCCATTGGTCCCTTCGATGATCTTGAGGTCGCGCACGACGAACGCGTCGTCAAACGTAATCGAGCAAAAGGCTTGTAGTCGGTCGTCTGTGTCTTCGGTCAGCTTGATACGAACCTCGGTGATCTCCACGGAGCGGCTCCTTACAGAGGTACTAACTCAGTGCCATGGGCTCGATGCGATGTGAAAACGGCACGGTCTTGACCTGAAACGTCAATCCTAAATTGGCAGCTCGAATCCGACTCGCCACACAGCGGGCGTGTCGCGCGTCGCGGCAAATGCCGAAATAGCTCGAACCGCTGCCGCTCATTTGATGCCCCAAGCAGTCAGTGCGGGCGAACAGCGATTGCAATCGGTCGATCCACGGCGACAACTCTCTAGCGGCAGGCTGCAGCCGGTTGGTTAAGTAAGCTCCAAGTCGAGGCTCCCCCCGCCGCAGCGTTTCGATCAGCGGGCTCACCGAGAGGGGCTGCGGCGGCACTCGGCACGTTCGATAGACGGCCGGAGTGGACAAACCCGCCGGCGGATACGCCACGACAAAATGCCAAATCGGCATACCAACCAGGGGCTCGATGCGTTCTCCACGGCCGCGACAGATGGCCCAACCGGTTCCGCGTTGACGCGATTCCAGAAAGAAGGGAACGTCGCTGCCAATTTCGGCCGCTACCTCGGCAAGTTTCCTGGGGGTCCAATTCAGTCGCCACAAGTGATTGGCCGCCACCAGGGCCGCCGCGGCATCACTCGATGCTCCACCTAAGCCCGCCGCCGAGGGAATGCGTTTCCGCAGGGAAATCGCGATGCCCGCGTCGGTACCGGCACGTTGTCGAAGTCGCTCCACCGCGCGCCAGACGATGTTATCCGATCCCATCGGTAACTCGTCCAAGCCTGCGAACGTTGGTCGACCATTTCGCGAAGCCGAGAGTGCCTCCATCCCGGAAGCCCACCTACAAATCAGTTGAGTTTGTCCTGCCGACAGACTCGTTACGTAGAGTCGGTCATATATGCTGATGGCGGCCATGAGGGTTTCGATCTCATGAAAGCCATCGGATCGCTTAGCGAGTAACTCAAGGAACAGATTCAGCTTCGCTGGCGTTTCGACCACAACCGCCGCTGGGCTGGTAAATAATTTCATACCTCTGGATAACTGATCAAGTAAATGGTCTCGGCCTTGCAAGTTCCCTCGTCGGAGAACATTGCGCCAGCCGAAATTGTACTGACCACCCCTAGGGGGTCAACACGAATCGGCGTCTTATTGCTGCGGCGCGGGTGCCGAGGTCGCAATGATGGCGTTTTGAAAGTACTCCTTCACGAGATTTCTCACGTCCTCGATCGTGACTTGGCTAATCCGCGCCTCGTAGGTTTTGTGATGATCGTAACCCAAGCCATACAGTTCATCGACCGCCGCTTGAAAGGCTTGCGAGGTGGGTGTGACGTTGCGTTGAGCCTGTGCGGCGATCAGCTTTTGCTTGGCCAACTCGAAATCCTCGGGAGCAATTCCTTCCTCGGCAATGCGCCGCACGTTGGCCTGAATGCGCTGCAGGACCTCATCGGACGTTTCGGGACGGGTTTGAGCCATGAAGACAAAATAACCAGGGGCTTGACCCGTCAGATTGATGCCAAAGACATAGTAAACAAGTCCCTCGCCACGCAACTCGTTAAACAGTCGCCCCCCGGCTCCTGAGCCACCGGTCAGGATCGAATCCAACACATCGATCTTCGCCAGCGTAACTTGGTCCTTGGCGTTGACCGTGGGATAGCCCACCAACACCATGGCCGTCCCGGGTTGCGCGGTCGTAAGCTGTTCACGCGTCGCCTTTCGCTCGGGGTTCTGTTGGGGAAACTCGGGCAACTCGACAAGCTTGCTCTTCGCGACCGGCCCAAAGGTTTTCTCGACCAAAGTCCAAGTGGCCTCCAGATCGATGTCGCCAAAGATCGCCAGCACCATATTGTTGGGCGCGAAGGCTCTCGCGTGAAATTGCCGACACTGCTCGACGGTCAAAGCTGAAACGGTTTCGCTGGTCCCTAGAATCGTCCGTCCATAAGGCGAACTCGCCGGGAGCAACGTCGACCAAAAATCGAGGATCTCCGTCTGGGGATTCGCCTTCCGAGCACCGATACTGGCGAGCTGTTGTTGTTTGACCTTGGCCACTTCGTCAGCGGGGAAGGTTGGCTTGAAGAGCACTTGATAGGTGTAGTCGAGGGCCAGCGGGAAGTCGTCGGTCAACACCGAGCACTGCAGGAAACTCGTATTACGCTGGCTGCTCGTTCCGAACGATCCGCCAATCGAATCGAAGTGCTCGGCAATCTGGCGTCCACTGTATTTCTCGGTACCGCGTTCCATGACCGAAGTGGCCAGCGATGCCAAGCCGCTGGTCTGCGCCGTGTCAGCCAACGAGCCTCCATGAACAAAGGCTTGGATGCTCACGGTTGGCGTCACGGCGTGTCGCTTGAGCAAGACCGTCATGCCATTCGCCAATTGCTTTCGCATGACTGGCGACTCGGTCGATTGCGTCACTTCCTGCACCGATTTTTCCCGACTGCCGATCGGATCGATGATCACGGTGTTCGCCCGATGAGGCAGAAAGTACTTCCGCGCGACGGCTTGAATCTGCTCGGCGGTGACGCCTTGAATGCCCGCCACATACTGATCGTCAAACAGAGGGTCGCCGGTCGAGATGTAGCTGTACGCCAACGAATTACACTGCTCTTGAATGGTTTGTTGCTGGAAGACATGCTCGGCCGCCTTCTGTCGCTTCACCTTCTTCAACTCGTCGGGGCTCACGAGCTCCGTCTTCAGACGCTCGATCTCCTCGTGAATCGCCTGCCGACAGACCTCCGTGTTGTCGGGTGAACACTCGACCGAAACATCGAACCAACCCTTGACGATACCGGGAGTGTACGACGAACTGCTGACTGAGATGGCACGCGGTTCCTCGATCTTCAACCGATAACCCAGCCGCGAGCTATCGCCGTTAGCCAACAAATAGCTGGCCACATCCAAGGGATACAAATCGGGATCCTGCAGCATCACCGTGGGCCAGCCGATGCTGTAGTGGGTCGTTTCCCCAGCCATCTCGAGATGCGTCGCACGCGCCGAAGCTTGCTCGGGTTCGAGCGGGAGCACCACGCCGCGTTCGGTCGTCCGTTGAAACGTTTGAAAGTTCTTCAGCACCTGCTCCAGCACATGAGCCGTATCGACATCACCCACGACCAGAAAGATCAGATTCTGGGGGACATAGCGATTCTTGTAGAAGGCGATGACGTCCGAGCGATCGACGCTCTGCACCACCGGCAAATACCCAATCGTTGGATGGCGAATGGGATGCTCGGTATAGATCAACGACTTCATCGCCTGATACCGCATGCGATCGCGACTCGCTTCGCCCATCTCCAATTCGCGCTGCACAACTTCCATCTCGCGGAGGTATTCGTTCTCCGGGATCAACGAATACTGCATGCTGTCCGCGATGAGTTCGATGGCCAAATCCGTGCGACTCGCGGGACAATCGACATAATAGGCGGTCATGTCGGTCGAGGTAAAAGCGTTCGTTTGTCCCCCCATCGAATCCAACAGCTTCTGGATCTCCGGTTCGGGACGTTTGGTCGTCGAGCCCAGCGCGACGAGATGTTCCAGCATGTGGCTGATGCCCGTTCCCAAATAGCGACCCTCAAAGGCGCTGCCCGTGTTTTTGACAAAGCAGCGCACGGTCGCAACCGGAGCCGCGTGGTTTTCCTGAACCAACACCACCATGCCATTGGATAACTGAGCTTGTGTCACCCCCTTTCCCAAAGCCGATTGGGAAACATACTTCACTTCCGCCTGGGCTCGATGATTAGCCGGTGGCTGAGCGGCGATGGGAAGCGTCGTCCCCAAGGCAAGTGTAGTTAGTAAACCGATTATGAGCGTCCACTGATGAGTCATCATGCCTGCATCCCTGTCCTGAAGTGGCCAATGAGTGATTTGCCGTTGACGAGTCAAGCCGCACGACGTTGAGCGATGATCGTTCGCGACTCCAACCCGAGTCGAAATTGTAGCAGAAGCGACCCATCCCGGTATCGCCCAAGACCACGCGAGGCGCGGCTCAGTACCAACACTCGATGTCGAGGTCGAGCCGAAAGACATTCGGGACGTCAGACGATCGAGAGAGGAGTTGCGTCACGGCGAGTTCGTATCGCCCCCACAGCGTACTCCAACATCAACCCGCGATCGATGGCTTGACGGGCTTCCAATGCCAGGAGATTTTGCTAAAATCCAGTCCTTACGCCCCCTTAGCTCAATCGGCAGAGCAACTGACTCTTAATCAGTAGGTTTTTGGTTCAAGTCCAAAAGGGGGCACTCGGTAAAGTCATAACCTGTAATCGGTTGTGGCTTTTCCTTTGCGCTGTCGATTGAGCTAGAAGGGCGGGTGTCCACAAAAGTGTCAACTTTGTGCGACTTCCACAGTTGGTCGGCTACGTCGTCGGCGTCTTGGTCTACATAGTATCGCATCGTGGTTTCAATCTGCTGATGCCGCATAAGTAGCTTCAGAGTCGCTGGTTTCAACATGAAAGCCCAACGAGTTACGAAGGCCCGCCGAA
>JBGTHH010000279.1:0-2777 GCA_041746275.1 Pirellulaceae bacterium
ACGAGCTGCTGTGGAGACGTGGTGGTCCATAACGGCGGCCCTGTTCAAAAGGGTGGTGCGGTTCAAAAGGGTGGTGCTGAGCAGAAGGGTGCCATCCAGATTCAGGATGGCGGCGACGTTCCTCCTGCACCCGCAGCAGCCGCAGCCTCGTCGAATCGCACCCCGCTGGCGTTTCGCCTAGGGTTTCGCCGTTAAGCGAGATCGGGACCAAGAGACTGTCCGAAAAGGGGTCTGACCCTTTGGAGACGAGTCGATTTCAATTGGTTTTTGGCCTCGCCGGAGAGGGTCTGACCCCTTTTCGGACAGGTTCAATGAAGAAATCGCCTCCAATTGGGGACCCGACGGTTTCTTTTCGTGTCCCTTGTGTGCAAACTAAACAAGAGCCGAGTCTTCGACATAACGAAGGCTCGGCTTTGTCTTTGTCGCCATCGCGTTTGGCGTGGCGGTTATTGTGCCTTCTGTGGCGACCATTACGACATGCCAGCCGTGCCACCGACGTCGAATCCAGCCGCTCCCGATCACGCACGGCGCAGCGTGGTGACGCTGCTGTTAATCATCCACCTGTTCCTGGTGATCGTCGCACTCTCCTCCAATTTTTTCCCATCGCCTCTGCAAGCGAAATTGCTCGATCGGTTTGCGTTCTACACGCGCGTCCTGCATGTGGATCGAAGCTTCCTGCGCGCTGACTTGCAAGTGGATGCTCGACCGTTCATTCCCGAACCGGCGTTCCTGACCCACGCCACGGAACTGGACGTCGATCACCGCGTGGAAGTCTTGACTTCGTCCGCCGACGACGATTGGCGGTTGTTATCCACTCAAGGATTTCCCGGCAGCGAGCGGTATCGCCGTTATCAGCGCTTCGCCAAGCTGATGTCCGCGCTATCGGCGGACGAAGCCGCCGCGGGTTTGCTCGCCCAAAGTGTCGGCTCGCATTTCGTCGTACAACGAGAGAGCAAGCCGCAACAAGTCCGCGTCCGCAAGCACCTTTTGCAACCGATGGTTGCGCTCCGGGACGGCACGGAAGCGGAACGAGATCCATCTTCCGCCGTGTTCTTCCGCACCGATTATGCGGCCAACATTTTGGTGCTCCGGAGTGGTGTCAGCGTCGTGAAAATCGACGCTGCCAGCCAGGTGGCCGCGCCCGTGGGAGCAGGAGCCGCCATCGATGAACAACGTTGAGCGGAACAACGCGATGCCGTTCGGCGAAGACTTGGTCGCGACGTGTGGCGCGAACTGGCAGCGATTCTGGTTCACTCCGAGTGACGTGACGACCGTTTGTGTCCTTCGTATCCTGACGGCGCTGGCCGCGTTCGGCTACGTGTTGTCATTCACGCCCGATATGATGACTTGGTTTGGAGCCGGGGGCCTGCTTCCCACGCCGACGGTCGGCGAGTTGACCAATGACTTCCATCCCTCGTATCTAAGTCTGCTGGATGCTCCGGTTGCCTTGTGGTCGGCTCACGCCCTCGGCCTCGTTGTCGTGGCCGCGTTCCTGTTGGGGCTACTGACACGTGTCATGTCCGTTCTGACCCTCGTGGTGGTCCTGTCCTATATCCATCGAGCGCCGATGTTGGCGGGGCAGTTTGAATCGGTCTTGTCCATGCTCTTGTTGTACCTGTGCCTGGCACCGTGCGGCCGCCTGTGGTCGATCGACGGTTGGCTGGTCAATCGCCGGAGTCGCGGACAGGTGTGGCTCGCTCCATCCACAGCCGCGACGGTCAGTATCCGACTGATTCAAGTTCATCTCGTGCTCTGGTACTTCACGATGGGGCTGACGAAGCTGGCTGGTGAAACCTGGTGGACTGGCGATGCGGTCTGGTGGTTGATCACGCGCACCGAGTCGCGATTGGTCGACATGACTTCGCTGCATCGCTCGTACTATCTCGTCAACCTGTGGACCCACGCGATCGTTGTGTACGAGTTATCGTTCGGTCTGCTGATCTGGAATCGCCTCGCGCGACCGATCCTCTTGGGGTTGTCGCTAGTGATGTGGATCTCACTCGCGCTGATCACGGGCATGATCAGCTTCTGCTTGGTGATGCTGATCGCGAACGTCGCATTCCTCGCGCCCCACACACTCGCCACCGTCCTCGCCCGGTTCCCTGTTCCGCCGACAATTCGTAGGCCGGCAACGCAGTAAGTCGCTGCGAATCGAACTCGATGTGTTTTCCAGAAGCGGGATCGAGTCCGCGGAAAATGCAGTGTCTCGCGCAGCGATTGATGCAATGCCAAGTCGAGACTTCCCGCGGATCAAACACTTCTCCACGTGCCTGCCGAGCGATGCCCGCACCACCCGCGAAACAGCTCTCGAACACTTTCGCCACCTGAATGCGCACTTATCGTTTCGCGAAGTAAACGGCAGGCGGGTTCTTGGGATTCAGCTTCGCGATCGGGTCGCATCCGATGCCGATCTACGCCAACTGGATTTGTTACGGGATGAACTGGACGTGATCGGACTTTGAGGTACAAAAGTCACTGATGAGGGCCTGCGTCACTTGGGTGGCCTGCCTGTGCTGAACAATGTGGATTTGACCAATTCGTCGATCTCCGACGCAGGTTTGGAGATCCTAGCGAAGATCGAATCGCTGGAGTACATTCATCTTGCGGGTACAGCGGTGACCGCCGAAGGTGTCGCGAGGCTCGAAAACGCACTTCCGAAGTGCGACGTCGTTTGGGATGCAACGTATCGGATTTAGATACTGGTTAAAGCCATGCTGGTCGTCTTACTTGTCAGCACTGCCATCACTGCCGCCGGATTGTTTGTTTTCTATCACTTA
>JBGTHH010000280.1:0-11613 GCA_041746275.1 Pirellulaceae bacterium
AGGCATATATCGCCGTGCCATCGACCGATAAACTGAGCTTCAAGAAATTGGCCGTGGGCGGATCAACGGTCGGCGGCATTAACTGACCTTCGAGCTGCCACGTCAAACCGCCATCCGTCGAGCGAACCCAATCCGTGCCGCCATGGACAAACTGCCCACCGCCCACACTGAAGGAACACAGAATGTCACGATTGGGCAATTGCACGGCCTGAGGAAACGCCGACTCACGCGCGTCGAGTCGGCCGGTGTCGAGAACCTGAAGGGAAGGCATGAGGGTAGAAATCTCCATCATTCTGGTCTAGGCTTCTTGGGAAGTAGCGTAACCGCCACGACAATCCCCGCGAGGATCAGCAGACTACTCGTTAGGAAGCTGAGTCGAAATCCCAACGACTCGGAAGTCAGACCCAAGGCGGTCAGGTTGTGATCGCGAACGAAATCGACGATCGCTCCATACAAGTAGCCGGCCGGTGCGGCGGGGACCATCAGCATGGTGGCAAAGGCCATCGTGCGGCGCAAATCATTCGTGCGTGAAGCCGAGACCATGTAGTTCGGCGAGTAGACGCCGATCAGTTCGCCCGCTCCGAAGATCACAAACGAAGCGAGATACCACGGACCGGTGACCAGCATCGCCCAGAGTTGTGAGGCGAGACAAATCGTCGCCGTGGCCAAGATGCCGGCGCGGGGATTGGTACGCGTCAGCATCCAGCCGAGGAATCCTCCGGCGATCGCTTTGCAGCCGAATCGCAGCATGTTTTGAATGCCGGCGTACTGCTCGGGCGAATCGCCCAGCGCCGCATGTGAATACAGATTCATATTGGACGGCGAGCCGTTGACGGCGTACACCAGGATAGTGACGATCGTGGCCAGCAGCAGAGTTCGCTGTCGTAGTAGCGAACGAAAGTAGTACGTCACGCTGATCGCGGCCAGCGCGGCCGCCAAGTATCCCGCTAGTCGATACGCTTCGTTCGCTGTGATCGAGGCCCAGTGTAGCAAGGCCACGGACGCAAACATCAGCGGCACTCCGATCAACAACGGTAGCACGGCCGCTAACGACTCTCGCTGCGGTTCGCGATCAACTGGCGGCACGATAAACAAGCGTGACAACCACGCGGCCACCAGCATCACGGGAACGCCCGCTCCGAACAAGGCCACGAAGTTCCAGGGATAGGCCGCACCGGAAAAATTCCAACCAAACAAATCGCCTCCCAGCAGTGCTGTCTGTGCGAATGATCCCGCGACCGCGAGGATGGGCCCCAACCCAAAGGCTAGACTCAGCGCGAGCCCGCGCCGGGACTCGTCCGATCCGCGTCCAATCACTTCCCACAACAACGCGATCGCCGCCGGCATCACCGCGCCTGCCACGCCGCCTTGCAGGATCACCATCGCCAACTTGATCTCGTTGGACAACGGCAGCAATAGCGTTACGGCCAGTGTCGCCAACATCGCAGCGGATATGAAATAACAGAGCATCAAGTTTCGCTTCAATGCTGCCACTCGGGGAGACAGCCAGGCGATGATGGCGGGCATCGCCGTCATGGCGAAGAACAACGTCGCCGGAAGGTTGGACGTCCGTGCATCCGCTTCCAACCGGTCGCACAACGCCGCCTGAGTAATCCCGACATACAATACGGGAGCGGCCAGGTATTGCATCCCGGTACAGGCTGCGAACAGGACGAGGTTTCGCCGCTGTTGGGGCCACGCCAGCGGGCAGACATCGCGAGTTCGAGCGGCTGGTTCGGTCATGTGGAGTTCGGTGACAAGTCACGTGACTTGTCACCGCTTTGCCTTTCTGTGTGAAGCACTTTCTCCAGCATTGGGGCAAGGCGAATAGAGTAGCGTGAACGTGTCCAACAATCGAAATTCCAAAGCGGCGATAAATCGCCGCACTCCAAAAAAACGGCAAAGAGAATTCAGAGCGGCAACGTGACCGCTGCTCCAGTGCGGGCCGAAATTAAACACGCTTCGCAGATCTCCACAGCGGCCCGCCCTTCGGCTCCACCGACTCGAGGCACACGCTGTTCGCGAATGCTGTCGACAAACTCCTGGATCACACCGATGTGCGGGAACAGCCGGATCGGGGACTTCGGTTCCTTGAGATAGTCGAAGCGTTCCGGCGAGTAGATGCGTTCCCACTTGTCTCCTTGGCCGAGTTCGAGGAACTCGAAGTTCTCCAGGTCGAACATCGCATCCCGACCAAAAACTTGAAATCGTACTTCGCTGCTGGGCAGGCTCGGCGAGGGCAGCTCGGTCGTGATCCACATGTGAGCCATGATCCCGCCCTCCAATTCGATCTGAGCCATCACGGACTGCGCGGGAGCGGCGAGGTCGCTGAACGTTGTCGCTTGGGCAAAGACCTTCACGGCGTTGCGTCCGGTCAGCCACCGCAGGAAGTCGGTGTTGTGCGACGCCATCCCCATGAACAACCCGCCGCTGTGCGGGTCGGCCATCCAAGGTCGCTCTTCAAATAACTGCCGGGTCAACGGCAGGGGAAACGCCGACACCGTACGCATCATCTGGATCGGACCGAGCGTACCGTCATCGATCAGTTGCTTCGCGCGCTGCGTGATTTTGCGAAATCGTTCGGTCTTGACGACGGCCAGATTCACCCCAGCCGCCGCACAATCCGCGATCATTTGATCGCACTCTGCGACCGTCGGAGCCATCGGCTTCTCGGCCAGAACATGCTTTCCCGCCGCGGCCGCCAAACGCGTCAGTCGCGCCCGATCCTGATCGGGCGTCGCCAACACGACCGCCGCGACATCCGGGCGAGCTAGTAGCAATTCGACCGAAGGCTCGCAAGCTACACCATAGTCGCTGGCCAACTTCTCGGCCCGTTGGCCGCCCGTGATTGCGGCCAAGTGACAGCCGGTTGCGTGATGGCTGACGACCTCGCTATAGGTCAGCCCCATAAAGCCGCTGCCGATCATGCCGATGCCGATTGTTTCCATGTAACTCTCCTCGCGCGGAATGGTTGTGACAGAAGAGAGTAACACATTGTCGAGCATCTTCCCACGGACTGGGAGTCCCGACCCTCCGCCTTGCCCAGCGTCGGCACGAAGTAAGTTCAGACACTCATGCCGCCGGTCGATCCTAGTGCTTTGTCACGATTAAAGATGCGGGTTGGAGTACAGCCTTCAGGCTGCAAATTACCGGCTAAAGCCGGAACTCCAACCCTACAACTTAGAACTGACACTGCACTAGCCGTTGGGTTGTGCCAAGAGCTTGGCGAGCGTGGTTGCTAGGTTGTTCATCGCGTCGCGATTGGGCAGTGTGATCGACAAACGTTGGCGACCCGCTTCGTCCTCCTCGACACAGTCGGCCAGACGCGAGCGAACCGACTCGACGACTTGGCTGGACGGCTCGAAAGTCTGCTCTTGCGAAACCAATTCACCCAGGAACTGAAACACAGCACCGAGCATCTCGCCACCGGCGGCGGCCACACGTTCGCGACGAGCCGCAAACCGAGCGGCTTCCTCGGCGGCTTGGTTCTGCGTCGTCACGTCGACCGCGGCCTCGGGCTTCGCACCCAACAGCACTTCCAGCCGCCGCTTCATCTCCTCGATGCCGCTGACGAAATCCACCTGCGACACCTCCGAATCGACATCCAGTGCGGCCAGCGCCAAGTCGTGTTTGGTCGAGAGCGTGTAGAGCAAGTTCTCTTCCAGCGTATCCTCCGTCACCAGAATGAAAACTTGGACGGGGCGTCGCTGGCCCATCCGGTGAGCTCGTGCGATTCGCTGCTCCAACACGGCGGGATTCCACGGCAAGTCCACGTTAATCACGGTGTCGGCCGCCTGCAAATTCAAGCCGGTCGAACCCGCGTTGGTCGTGATGAACAACTTGCACTCCGAGTTCTCTTGAAACTCGTGAACCAACTGCTGGCGTTTCTTCTGCGGCACTGAGCCGTCCAGTCGCACGTAGTTCAATCCACGACGTTCCAGCATCGGTTGGATCAAGTCGAGCATCTTCGTCCATTCCGAGAACAGCACCACTTTGCGGCCCGATTCCTGAAACAATTGATCCAGCAACCCGTCCAGATGCGTCAGCTTCGTCGAATAGGACGGGTGCTCCTTCGTCAGCAAAAAGGTGCTGTCCGCGCACATCCGGCACATCAACAGCGCCTTTTGCAGCCGCAGCAAATCCATTTCCGTTAGAAACTTCTTCCGGGTGATCGTCGAGACGATCTGCATGTGTGTGCGATGGAGCATTAACTGCTCGTCGGTCGGCGGAATGCGCATGACCTCGGTCGTCCGTGGCGGCAGTTCCTTGAGCACCATGTCGCGTGTGCGGCGCAGCAGGATTGGTCGCAGCTTCTCCCGCAGTTCGTCTAGATTTTTGTAGGCGATGACCTTGCCGTTTTCGTCCACCACGCGATGACGATGAAAGAAGCGAAAGCCCGGTCCCAGGCGACGATCGTCGATGAACTGCACGACACTGTAGAGTTCGTCCAACCGATTTTCGAGCGGAGTGCCGCTCAGCACCAGCGCGAACTTCGGCTTCAGACTCTTCACCACGTGGCTGGTCTTCGCCTCCCAGTTCTTGATCCGCTGCCCCTCGTCCAAAATGATCAAATCCCAGGGGACTTGTTCGATCGCCAGAATGTCGCGCAACACTTGCTCGTAGTTACAGATCGTGAAAAAACTATCGTTGTCGTACTGCTCGGCCCGTTCGTCGAGGCGACCCATTACCAATTGGCAATCGCGGTGGGAGAACCGTTGGATTTCATTACGCCACTGCGACTTCAGCGATGTGGGACAGATCACCAATACGCGACTGATCTCGGCCTCGCGCGCCAAAAACTCGGCGACCCCGACTCCCTGAATCGTCTTGCCCAATCCCATGTCGTCGGCCAGGATCGCGCGACCCGCTCCCACGGCAAAGGCAATGCCGTCCAGTTGATAGGGCAACAGTTCGGCTTTGAGCAGTTCGGTGCGGAGCGGATGCCGAGCCGGGTCTTGCCGGATCTCCGCGACCTTGGCCGCGATGCGATCCTGAAACATTCGCTGTTGAATCCACTCCTCAGCGTCGGGATAGAGTGTGTAGGCCACGCCCGCACGTTCCAACTTCGCGAGTCGTCGCACGAGATCATGCACATCGTCAATGTCTCGGTCACGCAGCGAACGGACGATCGACGCGACTTCCGGTGGGAGCACGCGCGGCACGCCTAACCGCAAGGTGCTGTCGTGGTCGTAGCGGACATAGACGGTCAAGTCGTGTCGCTCGTAAGGCTGGTCACGTTCTTGCGACGAGAACTTGCGCCGCACGCGGTCCAGTGCGTAGAGAATATGTTTGCAAGTGCCCAACGTATTCGTGCGAAAGTCGGGACACGAACAATACGACTCGCCGCGCTCCTCACCACGTAACGCCACACGATACGATTTTCCGGACAGGGCGCTCGTGATGGTATAGTCTGTCCACGGCTGGCTGGGATCACTCGATTGCAGCCGATACTTTTCCTTCTTCGCGCGTTCGGCGCGTTCTGCGATCGCCCGTTGATACAGCAGTTCCTCGCTGAGCAGTTCCATCGGCAGGTGTTCGGCTGGCAAGGCCGACAGACCCAAGGCGTACTTATCTTCGAGCACCAATGAAAACGCGGCTCCCACATGCTGACACAACGTATCGCACGCATCGCATTTCCAATGCAGCCGTTGGCGGCTCGATGCGATTTTGGCTATCGTCACAAGGACGTCATCGCCCGTGTCACTGGCACAAGGTAACTTCAATCGGAACAGATCACCGCGCAGGTAGACTTGGTTGTCCACATCGATTTCGTACTGGGCACCTTGACGCAGGAACACCGTACCCTCTTCCCCCAACAGCTTCACCACCTGCGGATAGTCGAGCCGCGAAAGAATATCCTTCAAGGTCAATTGATGGGACTTCTTGGTCTTGGTCGTCATGACGGTCGTTCCTTCGGTAGAGCGAGAAGCGATCCTGCGGTCGACCCGCGTCAGAGTGACTGGCGGACATCAGCAAGACCGCGCGACATTGTAAGAGCAGTCGCGATGGGTTCCAAGCGGCTAGGCAATTTTGTGGCGTTACCGTCGTGCCGGGAACAGGTAGTGCGAAGATTTGACACTCTAAAAGGGGTGGCTGAGGGGACTTGAACCCCCGACCCTCGGAATCACAATCCGATGCTCTAACCAACTGAGCTACAGCCACCATCGACTCGGCATCGTTGAGCCTAAACGGACAACAAGAGGCCCAAACTTGGCCCATTCTACCCTCGCTATTTTCGGCGCAAAGTCCCCACGGAGTCGTAAGAACACCCCCGAGGACAAAGCCCAGCTTCCCGGATTGGCGGCATGTGGAAACCAACAACCTGCCTTCGGGCACGCAAACTTTCAGGAAGTCGGCTACAAAGGATCCCATCGAATCGTAACTTTTCACCACCCAGTTGCTCATTCGAATACCCAGTTCCTAGTCGTTTCGCTGAACCAGAACATTGGGCTCGGTATAGGCTCTGGGAAACTTTTGCCACAAACGTTCGGCTGTTCTTATTAAGTAGGTATGGACACAACATCCCAACCCATCTGCCCACGTTGCGGAGCCTCGCTGGACGACAGCAGCGTGGACGGACTTTGTGCCCGCTGCCTCGGTGCTCTCAACTTTGCCACCGATACCGAGTTGCCGGGCGATCCCGCCCGAGAGCATTCGCGATTGCTTTCGCCGGAAGAAATCGCGGTCCACTTTCCTCAGCTCGATGTCCTGGAAATCCTCGGCCGCGGGGGTCTGGGGGACGTCTACAAGGCCAGGCAAAAGACACTGGGCAGGCTGGTTGCGTTAAAGTTGCTCGCGCCGGAACGGGCCGCTGATCCGCAGTTCGCCGAACATTTCACCCGCGAAGCCAAGGCCCTCGCGGCGCTCAGCCACCCGAACATCGTGACCATTCACGACTTTGGCCACGTCGGAGGTTACTACTATCTGTTGATGGAGTTCGTGGATGGCGTGAATCTGCGTCAGGCGATGACGGCAGAGCGATTTACGCCGGAGCAGGCGTTAGCAATTGTGCCGCCGGTTTGTGAGGCGTTGCAATATGCGCATGAACATGGCATCGTGCATCGCGACATCAAGCCGGAGAATCTGCTGTTGGATAAAGAGGGCCGCGTGAAGATCGCGGACTTCGGGATCGCGAAGATCCTGGATACGGAATCGACGGTTGACGGCCTGTGGGAATCGCAACCCGCTGGGACTCCACAGTACATGGCACCGGAGCAGAAGGAGTTGCGTGCCACCGATCGTCGCGCGGATATTTATAGCCTGGGTGTGGTGCTCTATGAAATGCTGACGGGCGAGTTGCCCACGGACAACCTGCAACCGCCATCGAAGCGCGTGCAAGTGGACGTCCGCATTGACCAGATCGTGCTACGTGCTTTGGAGACGAGTCCCGAACTTCGATATCAGACTGCTGTCGACTTTCGCAGGCATGTGGAGACGGTTGCCTCCACGCCCCAGAGCAGCCAGGTTGAAGATGCTCCCACTTCCTCGAAACCAACACGGATTTTCAAAATTGGCACGAGCACCTTCGCGACACGGGAGCAACTCGCCACCACAAGCGGACAGTTCTTTTGCTACCGCACGCGTGGCCAGCTCATTCTCGACGACCGCCAGCTTGCCCACTCGCGCGCCGGAACCACTGCCGTCGTTCCGCTGGCTGCCATCCGCGATCTGAGCATCGGCAAGTATCCACGATCGATGAATCCAGCGGGGATCGACGTGCTTAGTGTGACCTATGAGGAAGCCGGGCAACTCAAGCAGGTCCTGATCTCGCCGATAAAAGGAATGTTTCGTCTTCCCGTCGCGGATGTCACCGAGTGGTTCGTGGCGATTCGCGAAGCCGTCATCGCCGTCACCGACCGTGCGCCCACCACGACACCGGCAGATCGACTCGGTATGCCCCCCGGTTCCAAGGCGATCTACGCGGTCTTTGGAATCATCTTGACGTTGCTCTCGCTGGTCTTTGTCGCGGCCCTGGGAATGTACATTTGGCCGATGGATTCGGTCGGTGTTTCGCGGCCGCTCCCTGCTCGTATCACTCGCGTTGAATCACTCGATCCGCGACCATTCGATCCAGTACCTGAAGCGATTCTGAGTCAACCGACCACCGGCCATAAACGCCTCTTTCCCGGGCTCGCGCACGTCGAAGCCAACCACCATTCGGTCATGGTGGCCCATGAGCCGAGCGGGACTAGGCTACTTTACGTGCTCTACTATGCTGGGGACGATGGGTTCGTTTCGTCATTATCGCGGAATGACTGGACGAGTAAATCGGTGTTTGAGGGCCGGGTGCGGCTGCATAACGGTCGCACGTTTAGCTGCGAACGCGAGACGCTTGATTCCGACGAGTTGTCTGTGAATGGCACGACTTACGATCTGAGCAAGGGGCGTGTGTTCGTGCTGCACGACGACGGCACCTTGGCTCACGTGCCTCTCTTTCCTGCTCTATCCGAGGCACGTGACCCGGAGCGTTTAGCAGCGCTCATCGCTGAGGCCGGTCCTGCGGTGCTAGCGGGGTACGGCCCGGTGATCGAGCGGGTCATTCATCACCCGGCAGACAGCGCGAATGACTATTGTCTCGACCTCGATACGGGAAACTTTGTCGAAGCACCCGCAGACGTGTTGGACCTTTTACGAAAACGCTTCTACGACATCACGAAATCCAGTCGCCCTGTGGAACCAATCCTCCAATGGGCCCAAACAACAGGAGCCGATTTGTCGGTTGGATTCACGTCTCCCGACGTTACGTTGGTTTTGTTTGGAGGTGCGATTTTCTCAACTCTTTCAACGGATACGGACCCCCAAGAAGTGTTTAAGTTGGCCGCCATAACCTCGAGAGAATATCGTACCGGCCAGAGAATGTGGCCAGCAATGACCACGTTTAATCGCCAAGCACTGAAGGGTAATGGCGCATTCCTGTTTCACACGCGTGAAGGCCGAACGGGCGTCTTGCAAATCGCCGAATCCACCGACGATCCGCACACCGTGAAGATTCGTTATGTGCTGCTGGGGCTCGAAACAGGCACGGGATCTGTGGAATCTGCTCCTGCACCCTTCATGGAACGGGATGGCGGCACCGTGCCGCAGCCGGTCGTCGAGGCGGATCTAGCGGCGGCGGCCTCTCAGTCGGTCGATTCTATACGATTAAAGGCAGCAGCCGGCAACGGTGCAGCCGTGACTAACACCTTTGCCCTTCGCCATGTGCTCGCCAGCAAGATGGCGGATGATCTGCGACAGATTCTCCACGGCGGTCCCGGCAATCAAGCCGTGCCTTCGGCCGACAACCGCGAGATCATCGTCACCGCACCGCCCGAGGTCATGAACCGAGTTCAGTCATTCATCATTGCGATTGACTGGCCGGACGCGATTGCACGTGGCTCAAACTACCAGTATCCACGGCAGACGGTCATGCGTGCCGCACGCTCGTTCTTCTATGCGTGTGCCATCGAAGATGCTGGAGAAACCATTTCGAACCTGCTCTCGCTCCGAGTGCTAGCGGAACTGAAGGATGAAGCCAAGTCAGAGCAATTCGAAGACTATCTACTGGGAGGCGTTCCGGATGCCGAGTGGGAGGCGTCGCTACGAGCTGACTGGCCCGGCAAGAAGGATCTCCTACAACGTCTGGTCCGGGAGTGGAACCGATATCCACTCCAGCGCATCGTCGAGAATGACGGAATCGCGATCGGCTTCGGAGTCAAGCATTCGTGCTCGGTCTGGTTCAAGGGCGCGCCGAAACAGTTCTACGAAATCACCATCGAACCGAGCCGCGCGAAGGGTGGCACTAGTGAGGCTTCGTATTTCTTTAGCAGCCTGCCGCCGTGGTGGGACGATTTGGAATCGTATCTGAACGTACCGGGAGAAGAGCGCCGCGACTTCGACGACGCTACGACGCTCAAGCCGTTGGTGCTGATCGGACATACGGATTGGGTCAAAGGCGTTGCATTTAGCCCCGATGGAAAACAGTTGGCGTCGGCAAGTCGCGATACGACCATCAGACTTTGGGACGTCGCCACCGGGAAAGAGACGCTGACCTTGAAACGGTCTGCCGATCTCAACGACGGACATACGGGCTACGTTGAGGACGTTCAGTTCACTCCCGATGGTAAGTATCTGGTATCGGCCGGAAGTTCGGAACAAACGATTCGGATTTGGAACCCGGTGACGGGTCGGAATGTCCACACACTCAACGCGGGCGGAGGGGTGGGAGCGTCGGAATTGGCATTTAGTCCGGACGGAATGCGTCTGGCCGTCGCGGGGTCCACAGTTCGCATCTTCGACATGAACCTGGATGCCGATCGAGGCTGGCCTGTCGTGGAATTGGACGCCGGAGATCCGTTCAGCGTGGCGTTCAGCCCCGATGGCAAGCGACTGGCGTCCGTGGGACGCGACCGCGCTCTGCGCGTGTGGGATCCGATCACGTCGGAGGAACTGCTGCATGTGGAGCACAAAGACGAATTCTACTGCGTCAAGTTCAGCCCGGATGGCCAACGATTGGTGACCGCGAATATGCAGGGAGTCCACTTGTGGGACGCGGTGACTGGCAAGCCGACGCTCACGCTCCGAGGAGCGGCCGATCATATTCACGTTGTGTTCAGCCCGGACGGGCGTTGGTTGGCCACAGCCGGGTGGAATAAGCTCGTCAAGCTGTGGGACGCGAACAGCGGCGAAGAGGTTCTCACGCTCGCTGGTCATGGAAATAACGTCTGGGCCCTGGCATTCAGTCCCGACGGCGAGCTGTTGGCCACCGGCAGCGCCGATAGAACAGTGCGTGTGTGGGACGTGACCTCGCTACCAGAGAAAAAGTGAAGCTCGCGAGAAGGCCACACAAATCCAACATTGAACAATCACATGGAGCCGAAGGAGCCAGCCATGAATCACCAGTTCGGAAAAAAACTCAGAGTGAGCCTGTTGGTTGTCGCCGCGACAATTGGCGTATTGTCGCCGCGGCGTGCCACGGCCATGGACGAGGGGACGCTCCAGGCACAAGCCGACGCAACGGAGGCAACCTCTCGCGAACGGGACTCCAGTAGGCTGGGTCGCGACCCAGCCTACGCTCCTCGCGACGCAACCGAGGCAACATCTCACGAACGGGACTTCGTAGATAATAAGCCCTCCTTCGGTCCGGTGATCGAGCGACCGGTGGAACCGATCATCCGATGGGCTCAGACCAGTGGAGCGGACTTGACGCTGGCTATGCCTTCTCCTGACGTGGTGCTGACCTTGTACGAAGGTCTGATTTTTCTGGCCGGTTCGTTTACCACGACGAACCCTGGAGACGTGTTGAAGTTGGTTGTCGAAGCCAAGCATCGTCGTGGAGCCTACAACGAGCCGAAGCCGCCGCTGTGGATGTTCCAACGCCCTGGGCCGCCGCATGGCGATGATGCGTTCGCATTCCAAACTCGTGAAGGCGGCATCGGCCTCATGCAAATCGTCGGTTCCACGGATGAGCCGCGAAGCGTGACGATTCGCTACAAGCTGCTGGTTACCAAAGCGGCCCAACCGGTAAAAGAACCGTCCCGCCAATTGCAGGTGATTCATCTCCATCACATAGACTCCGAGGACGTCCTCGAAACGATAAAGCAATTGAAACTGATTGATGACAACCTTTCGGCTGCC
>JBGTHH010000281.1:0-10580 GCA_041746275.1 Pirellulaceae bacterium
AGTTCACATAAGAAGCAGACACCTACCTTGACCTGTCTTATAAAAATCCTCTATCTTGTGGAGCTTGATTCGCAACCGCGAACGTAGGGTGTGCGAAGGACATACAGCATAGTGCGAGCCACGCATGGCTCTTTACTTTCAATTCTTAGGAGGACCGCGAAGGTGGCATCTGTCCCTGAACGCGTGATTGACATCGTTGCTGAGCAGTTGGGTGTGGACAAGGAAAAGATCACACCGGAAACCTCGTTCGTAAACGACCTGGGCGCTGACTCGCTCGACACGGTCGAATTGGTGATGGAACTGGAGGAAGAGTTCGATATCAACATTCCCGACGACGCGGCCGAGAAGATTCAGACCGTCGGGCAGGCGATCGAGTTTATTGAGAAGTCGCAAGATTCCTAATAGCCCCAACCAGCACGAGCATGAAACGACGAGTCGTCGTAACCGGTCTCGGTGTTGTGACATCGCTCAGTTGCCAGGTCGATGACCTTTGGAGTCGGATCCTGGCGGGTGAAAGCGGCATCCATCCGCTGCGCTGTTTCGATACCGACGAATTCAAGATCAAGTTCGGTGGAGACATCTACGACTGGGATCCGAGCGAATTTATTGCGCTGAAGGAAATGAAGCGGATCGATCGCTTTACCCAATTCGCGATGGTGGCTGGTTCGCAGGCGATTCGTGACTCGGGCATCGATTTCAAGCAGGAACAGCCCTTCCGTTGCGGCGTGATTCTCGGGTCGGGGATCGGTGGGCTGGGCGAAATCGAAACGCAGATGTTTAAGCTGTTCGAGAAGGGACCCTCTCGCGTTTCGGCGATGACGGTTCCCAAGATGATGCTGAACGCGGCGGGAGGGCACCTGTCCATCGAGTTCGGCTTGCGAGGCCCGAACTACACCGTGGCCACCGCATGCGCCAGTGCGACCAATGCCATTGGCGATGCGTTGAAAACCATTCAATATGATGATGCCGACGTGATGATCACAGGTGGAACGGAAGCGGCGATGACGCGGATGGGCTTGAGTGCCTTTACGAATATCAAGGCGCTCTCCTCTCGCAACGAGGAACCGGCTCGTGCCAGTCGCCCGTTCGATCTCGATCGCGATGGCTTCGTTTTCAGCGAAGGTGCCGGCCTGCTGGTCTTCGAAGAACTTGAACACGCTCGTGCTCGCGGGGCGAAGATCTATGCCGAAGTGATTGGCTACGGTGCGAGTGGCGATGCCAGCCATATCACGCAACCAGAAGAACACGGCACCGGAGCCGCCTATGCCATGGCCGGTGCCTTGCGCGACGCCGAACTCGATCCGTCCGCCGTCGATTATATTAACGCCCATGGGACGAGCACTCCGTTGGGCGACAAGGCCGAGACGCTTGCGATCAAGGAAGTCTTCCGCGAGCACGCTCGCTCGGTCAGCATCTCCAGCACCAAGAGTCAGCTAGGCCATTCGCTCGGTGCGAGTGGCGGTATCGAGTTGGTCTTGTGTGCCAAGGCGTTGCAGTCCAAGGTGGTGCCGCCGACAATCAATCTCGATACGCCCGACCCCGAGTGCGACTTGGACTACACGCCCCATCAGCCCCGCGAACGTCGTCTGGACGTGGCCATGAGCAACAGCTTTGGCTTCGGCGGACATAATGCTTCCGTGGTGATTCGCCGCTTGACCGCCATTTAGCGATTGGTCGGTTGCTTCATTGGCTGGAGTCGTCCTGATTTCTGGATCGTGTTCGGGGACGATCCGCTGGTCGTACGGTCCCAACTCCACCGGCGCGGGTCGTGACAGGATATAGTTCAAAACGCCCGGTGCCCGAAGACGTGACTCCTCACGACGAGCGGCGTCGTAATAGGCTTTGCCGGGCCAAGGGCCCTCGCTGAGGTAGACGGCGTTGTAATCCAGCAGCGAGCCCTTTTGCAGATGGACGTTCTTGACCGCCAGCGCGTATTCCAACAGGCCTCGATAGTAGGCCGTTTCGGCGTCGGCCAGACGTCGTTGCGCGTCGAGCAGAAGATCCAACAGACGCGTCTTCTCATTCTCGTCGGCATCGAGGTAAACATTGGCCAGTGCGTCCAAATGCTGCTTGGCCGCCACGCGTCGATTGTAGCTCGTTTGGGAAACCTCATACGATCTCTCCACCTCGGCGATGGACTCCGTCAGTTCAAATGCGACGAGTTTCTCTTGCTCGTCCAGAATCGCACGTTCGCGTTGCAGCCTTAACTCGGCATGTCGAACGGCGGCATGTCCCTGGCGGTAGCCCAGCGGCATTTCGACTTCGACGCCCAGTTGCCATTCTTGAAAGTCGCCCGTGGTCAGATCCTGGAAGGCATTGTCAAACCGCCCAGGCTGGCGTTGTGAGTTGAGCAGGTCTTCCCCCAGGCCCCGGAAGCGATAGCGTCCCACGGCATCCACCCTGGGTAGCAGGAAGTTTCGGCTGGCGATCAGCTCCAGTTCGCCCCGTTTGATTTTCCATTTTTGTCGCCGCAATTCGACTCGTCGCGTGAGCGCTTCGACCAACAGTTCATTCCAATCGAAAACCACGCGAGCCATCATCGGCTCCTGTGCCGGTCGGATGAGCCGTCCGTCGCTGGGAGCGACCCCCATCAAACGACGCAAACGACGCTCCGATGAATGCACTCCGCCGCTATTACGCAAAGTATTGGTCCGCACGTTATCCAACGGTCGTCCCGCAAGCGCGTTCTGGACTTCTTCCTCGAGACGAAAGTATTGTTCCCGGGACTGTGCCTCTTGCTCCGCTTCGCCGCCTCGCCGATTGGTGACAAACAAAGCGTGGATGCTGCGCCACGTCTCCAAGGCTCGATCGCGAGCCGCGATCTTCGCATCGAGATCACGATACGCGAAATACAACTCCCAGTAAGCGTTCTCGACATCGTTGACAAGGTTGCCCACGCCCAACTCGAAGTCCGCCAAACCAATATCGCTGTTGATCCGGGCCAGCAACACACCGTTCATCGCCCCGGGCCGACCATCGGGACCCGCGATGCGATTGAATTCGACGCCGGCTCCTTGCATAAGCGGCTGACGGAACTCGCCTTCAAGCTGCACGAGCCACGGTTTATTGGGATCGTCGTTGCCGGGAGCGTTGTTCGAGTCGTAGTCGATGATCTTCCGAATCGTGAACTCGCCGCCGGTCGCCGCCCGTTTCGAGAGCTGGGCCTGGTAGTTGTGCAGGTCCTGCTTTAGGAGACGCGTTCCACCGCCGAAGAACACGTTGTTCAAGGCGCGATCGTTGTTCTCAAAGAAGGCTTGTGCGGAGAACGATGTGTCAAAGGCGCTTAACGCCGCTTCGACACCAAAACGCGGATCGGTTTGCTCAATGGCCGGATCGTAGATCGTGCGAGCATTCTCAGGAGACTGTAATACCAAGGCACCCAAGTCCCGCATCACCTGGGAGTGAGCCAGGGCGGATTGAATCGCTTCGTCCAAACGCAGGTCCCAAAACTCGGGAGCCGCCCGGTCATGTAGCGTCAGCGGTGCTGGAGTCGTGGCCACGGCTTCGTAGTTGACCGATTCGACATCGGGATACGCGATCTCCGTCGCGGCACCCTGGTAATGTGCGAAATCCGGGTCGAACTGAAACTCCTTGGGCTTACGCAGCGCGCAACCCGGCAATGCGATCAACGCCGCCAGCAAGACGGATACGGTCGAGTTCAGTTTGCGACGCATCAAACGAAAGGCTCCCCCTAGGAAGCTGCCAGCAGGCGCAGCTTTACCGCTCTCCTAGGTCATCGGCTATCGGAAAACCGATAGAACTGTCTTTTTCCATACAACCGGTATTTTTGGACTTCTCGGCGGATTCGCTCATCCTGACGCGTGGCCCTGACAAGGCCGGTGGATTGTGCGGGCCGAGCCGAACCGCTCGGTGGGAACATCGCTAGCAAAACAATCAAAATAAATCGACTTGCGGCTATACTTAGACGAATGCCAAGCGACCTATTTCCAAGTCGAACCGATAGCGGCGACCAAACCTGGTCCGAGATTGAGCTTCTGATTGACGAACAAGCCCAGCTCGCCCAGTTGCCCACGCCGAAGCGAGAATTCTTCGAAGCCCTACTGCGACGGCTGACCCAAGCCACCGGGGCGATAGCCTGCGCCGTGTGGTCGTGTGCTCCACACCAAGATCCGCAGGTCGAGTTCGAGGTGGGCCACTGGCCGAGCAACCATGAGAATCGCGCGACGCCAGCTTGGCGTTCCCGCAACCTCATCCGCGCTAGGCACGTGCGGCAGACGCAAGCCGTACTCCCGAACGCTACCACGCTCGGTGGCGAGAATCCTACGGAGTACCCGCTTGTCATTCACCCATGTTGGCTCGACGACAATCCTGTCACCTTGCTCGAAATCGTCTTGAACGACGATGCCTCGCCCGCCGAGTTGAAAAACATCGAGCACTTGGTCGCGGTTTTTGGCGACTTGATTGTGGATTATCATCGCCATCGACTGCTCAGTGACCTGCGCCATCGCGAGGGTAGATGGTTGGACCTGGAGCACTTCATCGAGCGCGTGCATGGATCGCTGGACGTGGCAGGAACCAGCTTTGCAATCGCCAACGAAGCGGCGCGGATTACCGGCTGCGAGCGCGTGGTCGTCTTACATGGCTCGGAGTCAAACTTTCGCGTGGCGGCGATCAATGGGTTGTCGATGTTTGATCGGCGGTCACCTCCGATTCGCGAGTTGGAGGCGTTAGTACGGGCCATAGTCAAGACTCAAGAACCGCTTTGGTTCCCGGCCGACGAGCACGATCGACCACCCGAACTAAAGCGGTTGCTGCATACCTATCTCGATGCGTCGTCCGCCCAATCCGTGGCCCTCGTTCCGCTCACCGGCGGAACCGCCGCCATGCGAGGTGTCGTCGGAGTCATCTCCTTCGAGCGATTTGACAGCACGCCCTGGAGTGATACCCAGCGCGGACTCATCGAAACGATCTGTCGGCACAGCACCCTGGCCTTGCGTCATGCGTGCGACGTGGCGGGACTGCCCTTGCTCGGCGTGAGCCGCCTGCTGCAAGGACTCGCCTGGTGCGTGCGGTTGCGACAACTTCCCAAGACGTTGATGATTGTGCTGGCTGTGACTTCTTTAGTCGCCGTGTTCGCTGTTGTTCCCGCGGAACTTCAAATACGCGCTCAAGGCGAACTTGTTCCGCAGCGATACCGCCATGTCTTTGCGCCCGCCGAGGGCGTAGTCGAGCAGTTATATGTCGATCACTCGATGGCCGTTGAAGCGGGTCAAGTG
This sequence comes from Pirellulaceae bacterium, assembly GCA_041746275.1. Classification (GTDB taxonomy): domain Bacteria; phylum Planctomycetota; class Planctomycetia; order Pirellulales; family Pirellulaceae. The sequence continues at coordinate 5,238 of JBGTHH010000281.1, forward strand.
CTGTTTGAACTGCGACGCCCGCACCTCGATTATGAGCAATCGCGGGTACTGGGCGAGTTGCAAACAAACCAAAAGCGTTTGGACTCAGTACGTTCGGCGCGTCTGAACTATACCCGTCGCGACGCCACGAATGCTCATCAGTTTGATGAGTTAACCTCCGAAGAAGAGCGTCTTAAAACGCTTGTCGCCAGCCTCGAAGCCCAACGCTCGATCTTGGCAAGCGAGCAAGACCAGCTCACGGTTCGTAGCCCCATCGATGGCGAAATCGTCACCTGGAAGTTAGAGGAAAATCTGACGGCTCGTCCCGTCCGACGTGGCGAGCTACTACTGAGTGTCGCCGATCCGCACGGGCCTTGGCACCTGGAAATGCGAATTGCGGATTATGATATTCAGCACGTCCTGTCGGCACGGGAGCAAACCCCCGAGGTTCCCGTCAGCTTTATCGTGGCGAGTCAACCAGGCCATGTCATTCACGGCGTCATAACGCGTGTGGCCATGTCCACCGAACTCGATGACCAACAGCGCCCCTCGGTATTAATCACCGTGGCGTTTGACAAAGAACAGCTTCGTGCCTTGCGACCGGGAGCCACGGTCATGGCCAAGATTCATTGCGGACGCAGTGCGCTGGGTTATGTCTGGTTTCGCGAACTCTTCGATGTCCTTCGCACTCGGCTGCTATTCTGAGTGACCAGTTACTATGTCACCGTGGTTCACAGTTACGAATGATCGAGTTGCCAATATGCATTCCATCGGGAAGTACATTGTTCTGTCATACCTGATCGTAATCGGCGAGTTGCACCTGTCGGTTGGCAAGTCAGCGGCTGGTGAGGAACTGCGAACCGAGGGCGTGATTACCCTGTTGGGCGAAGTGCGCGTGCCCGCTCGCGAAGCCGGTATTTTGGCGGAGCTGCTCATCGACGCGGGATCGAATGTCACTGCCGGAATGCTGCTGGGACGCCTGGACGACACCCAGGCCACGCTGTTACGCGACCAATCCGCAATTGAGTTGCAACACGCCGAGCGATTGGCTGGGAATGATCTACAGATTCGCTTGGCGCGCAAAGCCCACGAGGTGGCGGCCGCGGAATTGAAGCGTGCGTTGGAAGCGGCCGAGCGATTTGCGAAGAGCGTGTCGCAAACCGAGATTGACCGGCTCCGGCTGACCGTGGATCAAACCAGCTTGCAGATCGAGCAATCGCAATTCGATTTGGAGACGGCTCGGCTGGCGGTATCGACCAAGACGGCCGCGCTTGGGTTGGCGGAGCACGAGTTATCGAAACGCTCGATTCGAGCCGAAAGCCCCGGTGTGGTGGTCGAAGTGCTGAAGCAAACCGGTGAGTGGGTTGAGCCGGGTGAAGTGGTCGCTCGGTTGGTGCGCATGGATCGCCTGCGAGTCGAAGGCTTTCTGCCGGCACCACAAGCTACTTCCAAATTGGTCGGCCGAGCCACGCGAATACTCGTGAAACTTCAAGACAACGATCTGGTGGAAATCGCAGGAAAAGTGACCTTCGTCAGCCCCGAGATCCATCCTGTCAACAACATGGTTCGCATTTGGGCCGAGGTCTCCAATGCAGACGGAGCATTGCGCCCCGGGCTTCAGGCCACGCTGAAGATCCTACCATGAGCAACAACACCGCCTCATCTTCCTCGGTCGATCGACCGCTCGCGCTCACCCGACGCCGTGATCTGATCAAAGAACCCATGACGTTTCGGGAAACGTGTTGCTGGAACGTCAAAGATCCCGTGTCGTTGCGGTATTATCAACTGAGCGACGAGGAACTGTTTATCCAGGAGCAAGTGGACGGAGTCGCCAGCCTCGCGGAGATTCAGCGGCGATTTGAACGACGCTTCGCGCCTCGCAAGTTGGAACTATCGCAGTTACACAGTTTCTTGGGCAACTTGCATCGCGCGGGACTGATCGAGGCCCGGGTGGCGGGGCAAGGGGAACAGCTCTTGGAGCAGCACCGCCGCGAGCGACACGCCGCTCGCTGGCAAACGCTTGCCAATGTGCTCGCCATTCGTTTCCGAGGAATCGATCCCGAGCCATGGTTAGCGTGGCTGTATCCCAAGATTCGCGGACTGTTCTCGCCAGCATTCCTCGCGTTCGGCCTGCTGTTGATTCTTTCGGCGGTGTTGCTGATCGGCTTGCGTTTCGAAACGTTTTTGGCGCGGTTGCCCGAGTTTCAAACATTTTTTGGCTGGCAGAACATCCTCTTGTTGAGTGTTGTCTTGGCGTGCTGCAAGATCCTGCACGAGTTGGGACATGCCCTGACCTGCAAACACTTTGGCGGGGCCTGCCACGAATTGGGCGTGATGTTTCTGGTCTTCACTCCCTGCCTGTACTGCAACGTCTCGGATGCATGGCTGCTGCGGAGCAAGTGGCAGCGGATCGCGATTAGCGCCGCCGGGATGTGCGTGGAGTTGTGGCTCGCGGCCTGTGCCACGTTCCTGTGGTGGTTCAGCCAGCCAGGTGTGTTCAATTCCATTTGTCTAAACGTGATGTTTGTCTGCTCGATCAGCACGCTCCTGTTCAACGGTAATCCGTTATTGCGTTACGACGGCTACTTTGTATTGGCGGATCTGGTCGAAATTCCCAACTTGCGACAACAAGCTCAGTCGGTGTGGCAGCAGTGGCTTTTGCGCTGGTGTTGGAATGTACGGACCGAGTCGTCGTGGAGGCAGCCGCTGGGCGTCCGCTGGAGTTTGATGTTGTATGGACTGCTGGCGGGAGCTTACCGTTGGTTGATCGTCGCGAGCATCCTGGGCGTCCTCTACTACGCGTTGCTGCCCTATCGATTGGAGCGACTGGCTCAACTGCTGGGAAGCGGCGTGATCGCCGGGATGCTGGTCGTGCCTATCGCCAGTTTGCTGCCGACGCTGCGCGATGCGTATCGCAGCCAACGTGCGAACGCTTGGCCAATGCTCGCCATGATTTGCGGCTCGGGAGTGCTCGTGTGGCTGATCTGCTTGATTCCAGTTTCGCACTACGTCAGGGCTCCGGTGGTCATCGAACCAAGCGACGCGGCACGCGTTCACGTCACCGCTGCGGGACGACTGGTCGACCATGTCGCACTTGGCCAACGCGTCGAGTCCGGTGATGTGCTGGCGACGCTCGACAATCTGGAGATCGATCGTCAAGTCACATCGCTCATCGGCGAACGCGATGTCCAGCAGTTGTACGTCGAGCAGCTCGCGCGATTGCAGGTGCTCGAAGGTCAATCGAATCGCTCGGCGGCAGGAAGCCAATTGGTCACGGCACGGGAAGCGTTGCGGGGATTGGAACGGAGGCTCGGCGAACGTCGCCGCGATCAGTCTCGCCTGCGGCTCACAGCCCCACGTGGTGGCGTCGTCTTGCCCGCGCGCGAAAAGCGCGATGCGATTGAGCCGGGAACGCTGCCAACCTGGTCCGGCTCGCCGATCGACGAACGCAATCTCGGATGTTATTTAGAAGCCCCGACGACACTTTGCTTGGTGGGCGAGCCCACGGCCTTGCAAGGCATCGTATTGGTTGAACAAGGGGCCATCGAACGCGTGCGAATCGGCCAACGTGTGCGCATCCTTGTCGACGAACTGCACGAGCAAACGCTCATTGGAACGGTGACGGACATCGCGCGTCGGGAGTTGGAGATTAAACCTCCCGAGCTATTGGCGAAGCGGGTGATCACGATTGATGCTCCAAGTGAGTCACGAGTGACCAGCCCGACGCACTATGCCGTGAGTGTTAAGCTCTCTCCCACACCGCATCGACCCCCGCTTTGGGCTTCGGGGTGGGCCAAGATTGAAGTGGAGCCGCGAACGTTGGGGCAAGTTCTCTACACGCAACTCTGCGAGACGTTTCGCATCGATCTTTGAGCCCCCGTTTCGTACGGGCTCTAGGGAAACGCGATGATCACCGCAGCCACAACGGCGGCTTCAAAGGCGGTGGCGTCCAGCCGCAGTCGCGGAGCGTAGAGCGAATAGGGAGCGTAGTCGCCGGGTCGGTAGTTGCCCAGGGCATAACGGCAGTCGTGATGTCCTTCACTGATCATCATGTACGGGACCAGGGGCACACGCCCGAAGAAATGGGCGGCCGACAACGCGGGCTGAATCAACGGCACCTTGTAGCCATGCCGCTCCAGGTTGACATCCTCGAATAAGAGCGGGCGATAACAGTTGGCCGGCGCTTCCCACGTGAACAACGACTCCACGGTCTCTCGGCTGATTCCCATTTTATGAGCAATCCGCCCTTCCCGAGCGAACCGAGCGGCGGCATAGTTCTCCGGCATCTCGCCCGCTTCCGGTGCAGTGCGAATCTTCAAATCCGTGATCGACTTCCAATCCGATTCGAAGGCCGGGATCTCCTCTGTGTCGGCGAGAGGCAGCGAGTCTGTAGTGGGCGGTATCGTCTCCGGTGTATCACTGGTGGGTGAAGGCAGATCCGAAGCCGAGGGTGTTTGCTGAACTAATTCAGGAGTGGGCTCCGAAGCCAATCGCACGATCGGATCGACCGAAGGTTGCACGGGTGTCAACACGACCACCGACAGGGGTTCGGAAACGACCGGTGCTTGGGAAGTCACTGGCTCCGCGACAGGGTCAGGCTCCGCAGCAGGAAGTGGTACATTCGCGGCCACGGACAACGGGGCCGAGTTGAACGTTATCTCGGAAGTCGTGTCGCGAAGTTCGGGACGCGGTGCCACGCGTATGAATGCCGCCAACTTGTAAGCCTCGCGCGGCGCGCTGGGTTGCTCAACTTCAGCCTTGACGTCCTGAACATCGTTGACCGTGATATCAACCACGGGAACATTGCTCTTGGGAGCAACAACCTGATCGGCTTCCGCTTGAGCACGAATACTGAGCTCACTTGTTCGATGTAAGCGACGCCCGCGTGTGGCGGAAAAAACAGAATGAGCGGGTTCCACTAGCTTGACCACCGGATGAAATACGCTTGGTCGGGCTTGTCGGTCGACATCGGTTTCCTGAGTTGACGATTCTGGTCCACTCGTCGAATCCGTGGAGCTCTCGACCACCAACGGAGACCACAGCGAGATGGTTAGACAGAGGTAGCCAACACACAGCGAGGGAAAGCGTAACGACAGCGGTGAGGCGGGGAGTTGCAGCATGAGGTTTGCCGATTCTTGCGGGGGGGATGACGCGCGAGGCGAATTGGCGGGAGTGGCTCAGGGTCAAAAGTGTCTTCGACTACTCCCACGTACGATCTCTACAATTCCGGCAACGGGAAGAACTCCGACGACTAAACCGTTCCAAAAGATCCGTATAATCGTTAGAATCCTCGCGCCGAAACGCATGATTGCAACGATCGCAACGCCAAGAGCACCCTCAACAGACTCGACTCCCAGCCGCGCG
>JBGTHH010000282.1:0-2386 GCA_041746275.1 Pirellulaceae bacterium
GGCGATCGTAAGCCTCGCGGTACTGGGCTTGGTCATAACGCCGCCCCAGTATCAATCGGAGGCTCGGCTGTACGTAAAGGAGAATCTGCGGATTGATCCGACGGCGACCGACGAGGGCCAACCCAATTCGTTTGATAAGGAACGCGAATCCGAGATGCTGACCGTAGTGGCCTTGCTCGACAATCGAGCGCTCTATCAGCATGTGGTCGACGAGTTGGGCACCGCAGCGGTGATGGAAACGGACCTGGAGCGAGCGCCGGTGGATCGCGTGCTCGATTGGGTCACCTCGCTGCTCCCGGGGTCTCAGACGACGGATCCACGCGTGGAGGAGGAGAAGGCGATTCGCCGATTGCAGAAGGCCATCAAGGTCGAACATCCCAAGAAGTCGCATGTCATTATGCTGACATACAAATCCCCGTCTTCATTGCGCGCGCAACAGGTGCTGACCAGCTTCGTCACGGCCTGCCTCAAACAGCATCGCGAAGTCCACTACAATCCGGAATCCCATGCGTTCTTCGAGGCCGAAGAGCGAACCTTACAGCAGGCGGTCGTGGCCGCGAAGAAGCAACTGCGCGATGCCAAAAACGCCGTCGGACTGATCTCGGTCGACAGCCAACGCAAGCTGGTCGAGGACCATATCGCGAATCTGGATCGAGACATTCTGGCCACGTCGACCGCGCTCGCCGCATCGGAAGACCAAATCGCCAAACTGCGCGCCCAACTGCCGTCCGCGATGCAGCAGCCGTCCACCACCAGTTCCTTCTCCACCCATTCGCTCGACGAAATGCGCAATCAACTGTTCACGGCGGAGATGCAGTACCGCCGGTTAAGTGCCATGTATCAACCGAATCACCCGGAAGTCATCGTCATGAAGGAACAGGTGGAAGAGACTCAGATTGTCTTGAACCAGCAGCAGTTGGTCAGCGAGCTCTCGACGGCCGATGCTCTACGCTCGAGGAAAGAGTCGTTGTTGCGCGACTACGACGAGACGCGTTCGCGGTTGTTCGCGCTCAATGAGGACGAGGTGCAGGTCGCCGAGTTGGAGCGGCACGTTGAGGAGTTGACGGCCAGTCACCGCATGTATGTAAAGAAATTGGAGCAAGCCCGCCTCGACAACCGACTCGAATTGGGACAGATCTCGAATCTCCGCTTGGCTCAAGCGCCCACGCGCATGGGCAAACCGCTCAGTCGCGGCGGATTGCTGATCGTCACGGGGGCGATACTCAGTGGCCTGTTGGGTTCCATCGGGCTCGCCTACCTCTTGGATCAAGTGGCCGAACCCAGCGCGGAACGATCGGTCGGGACCGTCGCACGCGAATCGTCCGCGCGAGCCAACTCGCCCCTCGGGGCTTCCTTCGGTTCCCGACCAACTTAGGCGCCCCGCCCATGGCCGATAACAAGTTCCTCATATGGAAGGACAGTACGGGAAAATTTGAGATCGAAGCATCTCTCGTGTCCGTGGAGAATCAATTGGTGCTTCTGCTGCGCAAAGACAAGAAAGAAGTCATTGACTCACTCCACGTCGGGCCACCAGCACCGCTTCATGACGACCTTCACTTAGCCAACCCTCTTCGTAATGCAGGATATCTAATCCCTGCACAAGACTCGGCAACTCGCCGTCCTCCAAGAGGAATCGGCTTGACGGTCGGTCGTGCCTTGCCAAGTTCGAACGAGTCGGATGGATGTAGACCAACAGACCACCTTCCGAGAGTGCGGAAGGGAACTGCGAGAAGAGCGGACGCCATAAGAAATGAACTGCGACGATCAGATCCCAGGGTCCCACAGGTAAAGGTTCCTCTTCCAGATCCACTTGCAGAGTCCGCAGCGATAGGCCCGACAACCGGGCACGCTCTTGAGCCAACTCTAACGCGACCTCCGACACATCCGTTAACCAGGTATCAAGTCCGCGACTGGCTAGCCAGAGTGCATTCCGACCTGCGCCGCCCGCCAACTCCAACGCCCGCCCCGAGCTAGGCAGGAGAGGTGCAAGATCCATCAACAATCGCGATGGTTCGGCCGACGTGTGTTCACCTTGCCGATACTTGTTGTTCCAACGGAGTCGATCTTCTCCGGCCATGCGAACGATCACACCTAACGGGCTGCGAAATGCCCTCCCAAGGATCAAACCCGTTGATCAACAGTCGGCTATTCGCTGGCCGTCATGATCGGCACGGGAGTAACTTGTCCGGCGGGGTCGATCTGAAACACGCCCGGAACACGTGGATCCACAACAAAGATCGTATCACCTCGAATCGCCATGCCGACGGGATTGACCAGCGGAGCCCCTTGCACCCACCGTTCCGGCCGTCCGCCGAAGGTGATCTTCCAAATTGACTTGGCATAGCCATCACAGACATAGGCGGTCAAGTTGTCGTCCACGACCACG
>JBGTHH010000283.1:0-1724 GCA_041746275.1 Pirellulaceae bacterium
CTGGAGCAAGGCCCTATCGGTCGACGCCACGGCGCATCGGCAGTTGCGGCGGCACAACTACAAAGTACGGTTCGTACCCAGCGTCATCATGGTGAATCGAGAAGCCATTTCGTTGCCTCAATTCATCCGCTGGGTGCAGCGTCAATTGATCGCCGCCAAATCGTGCGGCTCCAGTTGGCGGTTAGTCGGACTTCATGCGGCCAACCTCGCGGGTACACAGTTGCTGGCACTGTTCGTCCTGCTAGGCGGCTGTCTCACCCAAGATATGCAGGTCGTTGTCCTTGCCTCGCTGGGATTGGCGGCTTATTGGGGCACGGCACTGCTAGCGATCATTGCCACGGAATGGACCATGCGGCGGACCATTCGCGGTAACGGCGAGCAGATTCAATGGAACCAATTTTCCGACGTAGTGCGTTTGATCCCCGCGCTGCTGCTGACTCAAATTGCCTACCCCTATGCCTTGAGTGGCGCTCTTTTTCGCCGCCGGGTCTCGTGGCGGGGAATTGAATATGACGTTCGCGGAGTCAACGACGTCCAGATGTTGGACTATCGTCCTTACGTCGATTCGCCACATGAGTCCGCGTCGGAGTCTATTGTCTAAGTGCGACCGTGAAGTCCAATTTGCCATCGGGGATCGGGGAGGATGTCTCGCTTGGCAGCTTGAAATCGGGATGTAAGGTGGCAATGCAATCGCACCGCGTGTCGTGGACCTAAATGGTCGCGTCGCGGAGCCTACTTCAAACTGATCTGATAGTTTCGGCGGTTCTCGTCGTATTCCAACACGATCAAGCCCTTCTTCTCGATGTCCTCCAGCAACTCCGAGAAACTGCCATAGCCGTAATAGGCTTCGTTGAAGCCGGGATAGACGCGGCGTACCGCTTGCTTGAGCATCGAGCCCCACACCGGATCGTAGTCCTGTTCGACGGAATGCAGGACCTCGAGCAATTGATCCTCGGCCTCTTGCTTCTTGTTCTCTTTGCTGGTCTTCGGCTTTCCAGGAGTGGCCGCCGGTACCGGAGCGGCTTGACGTTTCTGCGCGGCTCGCACCAAGTCATCGTAATAGATGAACTCGTCACAGTTGGCAATCAACAGGTCCGAGGTCGAGCTCTTCACGCCGCAACCGATCACTCGCTTGTCGTTTTCTTTCAGCTTGGAAACCAGCGGCGAAAAATCGCTGTCGCCCGAAATCAGGGCAAACACGTCGATATGGTCTTTGGAGTAACACAAATCGAGCGCGTCGACCACCATGTGAATGTCCGCACTGTTCTTGCCGCTCATTTTGCTTTGCGGAATGTCGATCAGGCTGATCCCCTGTGCGTGAAACTCGCGCACCGCATCGGCATAGCCCCGCCAGTCGCAGTAGGCTCGCTTGTAAACGATCCGCCCCTTCTCCAGCAGGCGTTTCAGAATCAGACGCATCTGAAACTCTCCGGACTTCATATGGCGGACACCGATCGCCAAGTTCTCGAAGTCGACAAATACGGCGATCAATGGCTCTTTCGACATGCCAATCCTGTCTCTTACTGCTGTCGGTTAACGGAAGCGTGCGGGCCACCTGTCGCCAGGGACGGCAGCCTCACATCATTTTGACTAAAGCCAGCGGGCGCGGCCTGCCGGGCTCGAAGGTCGCCATTCTCCCCTGATCGGCCTCTCGCTGGCAAGTGGATTGCCTCGGCCGGTTCGATGGGCTATCGTCGGAGCAGGAACATGGGCGAAACGTGGAG
>JBGTHH010000284.1:0-2666 GCA_041746275.1 Pirellulaceae bacterium
GGCCTCAAACTAGCGGCCTTGCTTCTGGCCAGTGGCCTGTGGCTGCTATTCGCTTATCGCGTGGAAACGATCCAACGGACCTTTGTAGTACCGATCGAATATCGCAACTTGCCCGATCACTGGGTGATCGACGAGCCTCGCCGGACGCGCGCCGAGCTGACGCTGTCCGGATCGGAGCGGGCCTTCGATATGCTCGATGCCAGTGCCTTGGCGGTGTCGTTTGAATTGAGCCACATTCGTTCCGAGACACCGTATTCGTTTGACACAGAACCCAGCTTAAAGGGCGTTCCTGCGCAGTTGAGCGTCAATCAAATTCAGCCTCAACAAGTCGAACTTACTGTCCGTCGCAAACCCTTGGACGAGTTGCCGTCGAGGTCATCGGCACCGCCAACAAAGTAACCTCAAGGCCGTGTTTCACAACACACCGGCAGACGTGCTCCCGAATAGGCCGCTTCCCGCTATCTACCGAACCGGAACAAGGCGGCGTCATGGTTCTGCTTTCCAGTCAGCATGTCCGCTAACAAGTCTGCCGCGATCGCGCTAAACGTCATGCCGTTGCCGCCGAAGCAGAGTGCGAAATAGCAGTGTGGATATTCGAGAGTCGGACCGATGTACGCCAGTCCGTCATCGGTCTCTCCGAAAGTACCGGCCCAGGCGAACTCTACTTCCCAATTCAGATCTGGCAATAGCTCTTTCACTTTGTCACGGAGGAGCCGTGTCTTTTTCGGTAAGCGTGCATCACGTCTAGCAGGATCTCGAAACGGATCGTCCTCGCCGCCCACCAGTAAGCGATTGTCCGACGTTGCTCTCAGGTAAAGGTAGGGATCTTTTGCCTCCCACATGATCCAGCGATGATCCCATGGTTCAATCGATTCGAGCGGTTGCGACACGAGAGCGTAAGTGCTCTTCATGTCAGCCACATGTTCTCGCAACATCGATTGCGTTTCATAACCGGTGGCGATGACCACATGTCGCGCCGTGATCGTCGAGTCGCGGTTTGTCTGCAAGCAGACACTCTCGTTTCGGCAGTCGAAGTTGATGATGTCGGTTCGATCAAAGATCTTGGCGCCCCCTTGGGCGGCTGCCGCGAGAAGGCCGTGTGCAAACCGGTACGGGTCGCACGCCGCCGCCTGATGGGAAACTAATGCGGCCGTTCCACTTATATGAAACTCTTCAAGCAGCTCTGCGGCGCCGAGCAAGCGAACGTCGATCGAACAAGCTCGGCGAGCTTTTGCTTCGTCGGCTAATAACGCGGCCTTCTTTTCATCCGCGGCGACATACAGACTTGTCTTGCGCTCCAGGCCACAGTCGATTGGAATCTCTCCTGCTAACTTGGCGAGCGAATCTACGGACTCATAGGAGAGTTGATATGCCCGTCTGGCTGATTCGATTCCAATCTTCTCGGCCATCTGCACCAGCGGCACGTCGATTTCGTATTGCAGCAACGCCGTGCTGGCCGAAGTGCTGCCAAGGCCAACGTCACGCCGGTCCACAACGACGACGGAAAGTCCGAGCTTTGTTAGCCGATGGGCGACTAAAGCCCCGGTGATACCCGCACCGACAACTGCGACGTCGCACGACTCGTCGTGTTCGAGCGGCGGATAGGTCTGTATTAAACCGTTCTGGACGAACCAAAACGGATGGTCGGAGGTCAGGTCCATTGCGTACTCGTTAGGGAACGTAGCATGGATTTCGTGATTGATTGACGCAGGTCAAAAAAGTCCGGCCACGGAGAAGCGTCGAGCGATGTCAAACGATCGCGCAGGTTCTGGACGGTGTACTTGTCCGGCTTGAGGCGCGCGTCGAGTTCGTCCCACCGAATCGGAGTCGCCACGGGTGCGGTGGGACGGGCACGGGTGGAATAGGATGCCACGGCAGTCGCGCCGCGCTGGTTACGCAAGTAGTCAATGTATGTCTTGCCTCGCCGGCGGGCTTTACTAGACGTCGCAATGTACCGATCGGGATGTTCACAGCTCAGCCTTTCCGCAACTGCTTTGGCAAACTGTTTCAGTTCGTTCCATCCCGTGCGTCGGACCAAGGGCACGACCACGTGTAACCCCTTGCCCCCGCTGGTGCGTACGAAGCTTTGCAGACCGAGTTCGCCAAGGAGATCTCGAACTTGGCCCGCGCCGGTGACGACCGCTTTCCAAGGCGTTCCTTCTCCCGGATCGAGATCGAACACCAATCGGTCGGGACGGTCCAATCGATCTTCACGAGCTGGCCAAGGATGCAGCTCCAGCACGTTCATTTGCACCAACGAGATGAGGCCGGCCGAATCATCAATGACAACATAGGTACTCTCGTCGTCGATCTGAACGCCGCGCACTCGTTCTGGCATGGACTGCGTCAGGTGCTTTTGAAAGAAGCACTTTCCCGCACTCCCCTGCGGACAACGAACCAGCGCCAATGGCCGACCGACGATATCCGGCAAGATCCAATCGGCAATCGCCTCATAGAACCTCGCTAGTGCGAGTTTCGTGATGCTCTGTTGCGGAAACAGCACTCGGTCCGGGTTCGTCAACCGAACGCCGGCCACCTCGTCGCCGGTCCGGGAGGATGTCCTGGACACAGATGATTTGGGACGTGTCTGTTTAGGCCTGAAGTCTTGTGAGTCATTCGCAGGTGACATCCCCTTTGGTTCTTCGCGGACGATCTGTTGCGGCGGC
>JBGTHH010000285.1:0-10536 GCA_041746275.1 Pirellulaceae bacterium
TTCCGTCCGCTTCAAACCCCAAGCGACCAAGGGGCGGTTGGGTGTGGGATTGGTGGTGATGGTCGCGGGGCTGCTCTTAACCTGGGCGGTGATCGCCAGTGGGCATGATTCCGACGGTTTGCAGGGCGAACCGCCGATTTCCTGGACCAACATGTGGCTCCTCGTCAAGCTTGGCGTGGGAGCGGCGGCGATGGCGTTGACGATTAGTTTTCTGATGTTGCTGCCACGTTATCAGGAACGCAGCGTCGATCTGGTGGCTGCTGGTGCAGCCAGCCTGACGGGACTGGCGCTGTTTGTCTGGTTGTTCGTTTCCGGCGCGTACCTGGGCGATTCGGGGATGCGCATTTTGTGGCAACTGATCAAGTGCGGTGCCGCGGGAGCGGTGTTATTGGCGGCGTGTGTCCTGATCTTTAAGAAGCGTGGTGGCATCGTGATGATCCACAGTGGCATCGGCCTGCTGATGCTGGGCGAGTTGTTCGTGGGCACGTTTGTAACCGAACAGCGGATGGCCATCGACGAAGGTGACACCGTCAACTATGCCATCGATATCCGCTCGACGGAGCTCGCGATCATCGACTCGTCGCAACCCGATCAGGATGTCGTGGTCGCCGTGCCGCTTTGGGTCAAGGGGCGGCAGTCGTCCTTTCTGAGAGCAGCTCAAAAGATCCAGCATGACGATTTGCCGTTTGACATCGAAGTCGTCGAGTACCTACGCAACTCGGTTCTTGAAGATCTCGCTCCTGGCGCGGAAGCAGCCGAGAAGGCGAAGAATCGCGCGACTGCGGGCAAGGGCTTGCAGACGATCGCCCGCGCGGCACGAACCGGCAGTGGCGCGGATTCGTCCGGCGAAGTCGATCAAGCGTCGGCCTATGTCCGCTTCCTCGAACGCGGCAGTGAGCGGGAAATCGGCACCTATCTCCTCTCGCAGATCGTCTTGCGGTCCCGTAGCGGCGGCCTATTTACGTTCGACGAAGTCGTGCCCGTCGGCGACAAGAATTACCACGTCGAACTGCGGTTCAAGCGAACGTACAAGCCCTATGCGATGCGATTGATCGACGTCCGCAAGGACGACTACATCGGCACCAATACGCCCCGTAATTACTCGTCCGATGTGCAGTTGGTCGATCCCACGCGCAGCGTCGACCGCCAGGTGCGGATTTGGATGAACAATCCCTTGCGTTATTCGGGCGAGACGTTCTATCAAAGCGGCTACCATCAGGATCCAAGCGGCGTGGAGAGCACCACTCTGCAAGTCGTTCAAAACACGGGCTGGATGATTCCCTATGTTTCCTGCGTGTTTGTGATGCTGGGGATGTTCGCCCATTTCTATGGCACACTACTCCGCTTTTTGCGGCGTGTCACGGATCAGCCCATCACACCAGCACCCTCCGCCACCGCGACGGATATCGTGGTCGCCGAAGTGGCGCAGAGCGGGCCGGCGACGAAGAAGCGACGCGGTGCCAAACGCAAGATTCAAGATCAAGATCTTCTTAGCAACTCCGCGACCACGAGTTCTGCATTCTCGACGGCTAGCAACAAAGCCACGTTGATTTTCTCACTGGTCATCGTCCTCGTGTTTGGTGCCTGGCTCGCGGGCAAGGCTCGGCCGGCCAAGGTCAAACCAGGCGAAATCGACACGGTGGCGTTTGGCAAGTTGCCGCTCGTGTATGAAGGACGTATCAAGCCCTTTGATACCTTGGCACGCAACAGTTTGCGGGTTATGTCGACCAAGGAGGAAGTTGTCGACGCCGCAGGCAAGAAGCAACCGGCGATGACTTGGCTGCTGGATGTCATCTCCGGTTCCAAGGCGGGACCCAAACATCGGGTCTTTAAGGTTGACAATTTGGAAGTCTTGGAGACGTTCAAACTAACGCGACGCAAGGGAGGTTTGTACTCGCTCAACGAACTCGAACCGCGGATGGAAGAATTCCGCAAACAGGTCGGTCTGGCTAACTCCGTGGCCGCCGATCAGATGAGCGTCTACCAGCGCAAGGTGTTGGAACTGGATCGCAAGTTGCAGTTGTATTTCAAGCTGCGCGAGTCTTTCCGCATGCCGGAACCCGATTTGTCGTCCGACGAAGAGGCCACGTATCTGGCGGGGATGGCCAGCGTCAGTCAAGAATTGGCCAACTCGCCGGTTCCCTACGCCGTCCCAGTGCATGGCGATACCGAGCAACCGTGGGAGCCGTTCGTATCCGCGGTGACACGACTCTGGGCCAAGGACATCGCCAAACGGCACGGAGTCACCACGACACCGGAACTTGCCGCGAAACTGTCGGCGGAGATCCTCAGTGAGGACAATATTCAAGCGATTATCAACTCGCGATTGCTGAGCATGATCAAGAGTTTGGCAGACGCCAACATCCCGGCCGCGGAGTTGGATGTTTACGCCCGAACCGCGCTGGAAGGCATGCCCGCCGATGTCCGCGAGCGGGTGACGAGCGGCATTCGGGAGGAAATCGCCGAAAGCGGCAAGCAAGTTCAAACGACACTCACCGTCTCCCTGAGCAGCGCTTTGGGCGAGAAAGGCTTGGCGGGTGCCGAGAACCCAGTCGCGCGTTCGTTGTGGAATCTGCTGATCGCCTATCGCGATGCCGATCCGCCCGCGTTTGCCAACCACCTGACCTCCTATCGCGAGGCGCTCGATGACGCCGCGCCCGTCGCTTTGAACGTCGGGAAAACGAATTTTGAAGCCACTTTCAATCACTTTGCTCCTTTTTACCATTGTGCCGCGCTGTATGTCTTTGCGTTTGTGCTGACCACGCTAAGCTGGTTGGCTTGGCCGTTCGGCTGGAATCGTCCCTTCAATTGGGCTGCGTTCGGATTGGTCGCGTTGGTTTTTGTGGTACATACGCTCGCCCTGCTGGCACGGATTTACATTTCGGGACGACCTCCGGTCACGAATCTCTACTCGTCCGCGGTTTTTATTGGCTGGGCCGCAGTCGGGCTCGGCTTGATCTTGGAGTTGATCTTCCGCTTGGGTATCGGCAACGTGATCTCGACCGTAGCAGGCTTCAGCACGCTGGTGATCGCGCACCAATTGGCCGGAGATGGCGACACGTTTACCGTTTTGCAGGCGGTCCTCGACACACAGTTTTGGCTCGCGACGCATGTGGTCACGATCACGTTGGGCTATGCCACCACGTATGTGGCGGGGTTGTTGGGCGTGGTCTTTGTGATCGTCGGCTTGTTTACGCCCAACCTATCGCAGCAGCTTAACCAAGGTTCGGTGCGGAAGGTCCTGGCCAATATGATTTACGGCATCATTTGCTTCGCCTTGCTGTTTAGCTTTGTCGGCACGGTGCTGGGGGGGCTGTGGGCCGACGATTCGTGGGGCCGCTTTTGGGGCTGGGACCCAAAAGAGAACGGCGCGCTGATGATCGTGCTGTGGAATGCCTTGGTGCTGCACGCGCGCTGGGGAGGCATGATCCGCGATCGCGGCTTGGCCTTGCTGGCGATCGGCGGGAACATTGTGACGAGCTGGTCCTGGTTTGGCGTGAACGAGCTCGGCGTGGGACTCCATTCCTATGGCTTCACGGAAGGCGTGCTGCTGTACTTGGGATTGTTCTCCGTTAGCCAACTCGCGATCATGGCCGTTGGCTCCATCCCCACGCGATATTGGTGGAGCTACCGGCAGGAAGCGCTTTTGAAGTAGCGATCTCGCGTTCGTTAGTCCCTATCTGTCGCAGGCGAAGACAGTTCGTGCCCAAAGTGACGACTTGGGCGAATGGCTCCAAGAAAGAAACAAAGCCCGCAAACCTCATGATTTGCGGGCTATTCAGGAGCGAGGCCGACGGGAATCGAACCCGCAACCTCTGGATCGACAGTCCAGTGCTCTAACCAATTGAGCTACGGCCCCTGAAGGCGAGTTGAATTATACTTCTCAGCTATCGGTTCGCAAGGGCTTCTCGCTTAAGCTCGGAATCTGCGACGCCCGGCCAGAATCCTCAACCCGGGGGATCTTCTGTGGTCCACGAGCCGACACGCTAATTCTCAACCTATAGTTTCCGGATAGTGCTTTCGTACGGTGAAAATCGGTTGATGTGGCGAGGTAACGAAAATGTGGCATCTCGTTGAGCGGACGGTAAGTGACGCATCCCGCATGGTCGGGCATTTGGGTCGCGAGCAATGGATCGCCGTATTCGTAGTGGCCCTGGTGATTGGTGCCTTTATGTTGCGAGGGTTTGGGTCGCGGATCTAGCTGGTCAAGATCGAGTCCAACCACTCACCGCAAGCCGAATCGCGTGAATAACATGACTTGGTTTAACTACGTGACACCGTTCGTGATGGTACTGTCCGTATGGGTGGCGTACCGTCTCGGCAAGCGTGGCCGCTTGGTCCGCGACGCCGAAATCGGAGCGAACGACCTGGAGCGGGCTCGCGTCGTCGTGCGTGACCTGGAACAGATCGCTCAGGCATATGACGAAATTCGCCTGCAAACCAGCCAACTCACGGTCCCCGAACCCAAACCACCGTCAGCCGATCTGCTCAGTCAACACACGTCTGCGGAGATCCTCAAGCTTTTGTTCGCTATGAAGGGGCGCTACAACACGCGGTTTTCGATCGCCTTGATCAGTATCGACACGCTTTCGGCAACCGCCCCCGAAGTCCAATCTGACTGTGACGATTCAACGCGGCCATCGTTTCTGGAAACGTTGCAGAGGACTGTTCGCGATACGGATGTCGTGGTGAACTTTGGCTCGGAGGAATTCCTGGTCGTGTTGACGGAAACCGATCTGCCGGGCGCGTGCGTATTCGGCCAACGCTTGCGGGACACGGTCAGTGAGCAATTGGCCCAAACGGTTAGCGTGGGAGTCGCCGAGGCGAGCGATGGAGACACGCGACCTTCGCTGTTATCTCGCACCGATTCGGCCCTGTATAGCGCCAAGTCGAGCGGCGGGGACTGCGTCTATTTCCATACCGGTCGGCATATCGAACGAGCCAAACCGCTCCGAGACCTGTCCGCTGGAAAACAACCACCTGCTCCCGCAATCGACACCGCTCATCTGCCAGCGGCCGTCCTGGTTCATGCCGACTAGAACAGGTTGGCACTCGGCTCGAAGCCCAACTCACGCACCTGTTGCAAATCGAGTTCGGCCGCGTCTCGCATGTCGAGGCTCTCATAAATCAACGCTCGATGATAAACCAACGCCGCCAGGCCCTGCTTGAGGAGTTTGATCTCCCGTTCCGCTTCGTAGCCACGGACGCCAGCCAGCAGTAGGTCTTGACGCCGGTCCAGTCCGGCTTGCCAGGCTGACACCGCCCGTTCGGCATCCGCCCGAGCCGCCTCGAAATCTCCCAAGCGATAGAGGATGTAACCACGCGTGTCGAGCATCGCAGGATCCTCGCCCGCCAATCGCAGGGCCTCGTTCACGTTTTTCAGGGCATCTTCTAGTTCCGTATTGCCCAGGGCTTGAGCATAAGCCAGGGAGTTGAGCGCCGAGACTCGGCTGCCGATCCACTCTTCCTCGCTCAGCCGCAGCAATTCCCGACAGTCCTTAATCGCCTCCACGTGCCGTCCGAGGTGGTGCAACGTCTGGCTTCGCAGCGAGATTGCCTCGGGGGACTTCGGCAGCAAAGCCACGAGCTTCTCGCAGTCGGCCAACGCTTGTTCGTAGTCCTTATTTTCCAGGCAGAAACGGATTCGCTGTTCGTACAGCAAGGAATCACTGGGAGAGGCGTCGATGGAGTTATCCAGGATAGCGAGAGCACCTTCCAAGTCGCCTGCTAACCACGCGGTCTGAGCCTGAGCCAACCGCCACTTCGCTAACTCGCCTGGCCACCAGTGAAGGTAGGCCGAGACCAAAATCAAGCCCACGACCACACCGGCGACCAGGAACCGGATCGGGCGACGTGGGGGAACCACCTGACGATCCTCCACGACCTCTGCTAGAAAAATATCCCCGGCGCTCGACTGGGGAGAGGTGGACTCGGCCGGAAATGGCGACGACAGGTACTTCATGCCTTTTATGCTTTCTGCGGATCGAAGCGGAAATCGGGCGGCGGGAGCGAATTTCTGGGCTGAAATCGGCTATTCCCGCTGTTGAACCGCTGTCCTGCTATGTATCATATCTGGCAGTAGGGTAAGTCAACCCGTCCGTACTCGAAGTATAAAGGAGTTCGCTATGCCATTGTTCGAGGTAGAAACGAACGCGCATATCATCATCACTTGGGCTCACGACGAAGAAGCGGCGGCCGCCGTGGTCAACGAGGCTTATCCTCACGATACCGTCACTCGGCTCACCAAACGCCCGCGTGATACCTGGGTCATCTCCAAGGGAGCCTTGGGATTGACCGATAACACCACCGATCCTTGCGGCGTGGCCCGCGACTGCCTCTCCAAATCCGCAGGCGACAAGGTCCACGCGATCCGGCTCTACATGCATGAAACCGGTACCGACCTCGAACGTGCTCGTAAAGTCATCGAATCGAACGTGGTCATGGGCTGGTAGGTCCGTTTTCCGAGAATCTGTAATCTCTCGGCTCGCTCTTGTTCGATGACTTAGAGATCGTATCGAACAGGAGCGAGTCAAGATGAGATTTGACTACCCGCATTTTTCCTTCCCGACCATGGCCATCGCCAGCAATCCGGGAGTCATCAGGAACTTTCGCGTTCAAGTGCTCGTGGCCGATGGCTGGCAAATGCACCAGACGTTTCGTCATCGAGCCCAAGCCGAGGCGTGCCTGACGACACTCCGGCGCGGTGGGCAATGTGCTCGGCTGGTCGACTGTGACCGCTGTCCCACGGCACTTTAGACCGGCGGCGAAGCGGAACGCATCCACGCCAGCGATATCTTGAAGCAGGCCGTTGCGCGCCACCGATGTACCCCGTGCGATTCGCCATGTCGGCAAGACAAGTTTGACCTACAAGTGGGTCGGTTGCTGACTAGTGATTATTCAACGAACAAAGCGGGCGAGAATGATCTCGCCCGCTCTGATAATCGATGTGCTGTGAATCGTGCAGGGACTAATACTGTCCCGTGGCCGGATATTGGCTACCGGAACCGTAACTTCCCGATTGACTGGCAGTCGTGGGATAGCTTCCCGAGGTGGCTGGCTGACTGCCTAGGGCTCCCGTGTCGCGAGCCGTGCTACCAGGACGGTATCCACCCGACGTCGCACTGGCCGTCTGAGTACCGGTGGCCGGATACTCATAGGAACTGTGAGCCGCCGAAGGGTAGGTTGCCTGACTCGTATCGCTCGCATAGGCCTGATTCGCGGTCGGCATCGCGCCTAAAGGATTCTGTTGGTAGGTCGCCGGTTGTGGATAACCACCGCTGCTGCTCGCACCATAAGGAGTTGTGGATTGAGGGTAGTTCGTTGCTGGAGCACTGCCATAACCTGACGTTCCCGTCGGCTGGGCTCCGTAAGGTGTCGTGGCTGGTGCCGTTCCGTAAGGATTTTGATTCCAGGTCTGAGGAGCCGCCGCACCCGACCCGCCATTGTAGGAAGCACCGTTGTAGGCAGCTCCACCACGGGCGTCCGCGGTGTTGTAGCCCGAGTTCGTTCCATAGCCCGACGTCGCCGTCTGGCTGGCTTGATAGGGAGATTGATACGGCCCTGTCGCCGTACCGCCAGTGGGAGCACTGGCATAGCCATTCGCCGATGGTGGATAGGCACCCGTCGAACCCGTGTTGTAAGGTCCGGTTTGATATCCCTGCGGCGCAGCACCGTAGGTATTCGCGGGATAACCCGTTCCAGTGTTGGCGTAGCCCGTCTGACCGTACTGGCCTGGTTGTCCGTAGGGGCGAGTTCCCGCACCACCAGCGGCTACTGAGTTGGCTCCGGCCGTGGTCGCACTTGGTGTCGGCAAGGCACCTGCCGATGGCTTCTTCGGCACACTTGCCAGAGCGCTCGTGGATGGCTTGGGTTTGCCCCAAGTGAACCAATCCGCGCCCGGGGCTTTGAAGCCGCTCTTGCAGCCCGATGAAACAGTGACGACCAGACAGCAGGAGGTCACGACAATCCACGACCAACGCGGAAATGTTGCTCGCATGGCAGACTCGCCCTCTACGACATTCGGGGAGAGGTCGGCAACAACCACATCACGACAATGTGGCTGGCGAGGCCTCTTCCCTGAGGCTATTGAAAAGGTCCGTGCAAGCAATCGTGCTTACACGTGGAAATATTCACTATGTAGGGATTATTCGGCTCGCAGGGACCAGCAAGAGTAAACTAATCCGAAAAAATTACCGAGCTTTTCGTCGAACTCAGCCCAAGCACGTCATGAAGAGGTGGGGATCGTAGGAATGCCTCGCGGTTGCGTCAACATCAATTCTCACTCCCCCGGGCGATTACCTTACTTGGCAAACTCGCATGGCGGCGGGACGACGATGATCATAATCTCGATCTCGCGGTTCTCGGCGGGGAAAGCCTCACTGCAAGCCACTGCGGCTGTTGCCTTCGGCACTTGCGACTAGGTATTCAGGCATAGTAGAATCCGACCTGCACGTGACCGCACCAGCCAGAGTGGCGGAATGGCAGACGCGCTGGATTCAAAATCCAGTGACCGCAAGGTCGTGAGGGTTCGACTCCCTCCTCTGGTACTTATTGAGGCATAAGCACTTACGGCGCTTAACCTACTCTGGAAAGAGTAGCGGTTGCCTGAATTGTGGTTGTAGTTACTACAAAACCCCCTTCAGGAGTGTATCGCTATGGACGTTCCCAAGTATTCTCAGCACAAGGGCACTGGTCAGGCTTACGTGAAGCTGAACGGCAAGTTTCACTATCTCGGGAAGTTCGGCACCGAGGAAAGCCGTAAGAAGTACGAAGCATTGATCGGGAAGTACCTCGCCAACGGTCGATCGATCCCGGCGACGATCGACAAAACCAGCGGCATCACGGTCGGTCAGTTGCACGCGACGTATCTGGAGCACTGCCGCGAATACTATCAGCGCGATGGCGAGCCAACCCAGGAGTACGAAGCTCACGTTTACCTGAGAAACAAGATTGCACCGATCGCGGATCTGCCGGTGAATTCCGTCACGCCCGCGACTATCGACGACATGCGTCAAAAGTGGATCGCGGACGGCAACACCCGCAGCTACATCAACAAGACGGTCGGTCGGATCGTCCGAATGTATAAGTGGTCGGTTGCTAAGAGTCTCGCGGACGTGGCGACATGGCAGAGGCTCACGGCTATTTCCGGACTCAAAGCCGGTCGGAGCAAGGCGCGAGAAACCGAGGGAGTCAAACCAGTTGCCGATGCCATCATAGACGCCGCGTGCGAGTCGATGCCCGATGATTTATCCGCGATGGTCAAGTTACATCGCTTAACCGGATCAAGACCCGGTGAACTGTGGAAGATGACACCGGGCGACATCGACAGAACGAGCGACGTGTGGGTTTACGTTCCGAAGTCTCACAAGACGCAACACCACGGCAAGCAACGTCGGATCTATCTGGGACCGAAGGCACAAGAGATCCTGCTGCCTTACCTCTTGCGACCATCGACCGAACTTTGCTTTAGCCGTGAATCTGGCAAGCCGTGGGACCGTCACAGTTACCTTCAGGCGATTCAACTGGCTTGCAAGAATGCCGGGGTTCCGGCGTTTAATCCGAATCAAATTCGGCACACTGCTGGAACCGAGATTCGGCAAATGTTCGGTCTGGAAAGCGTTCAAGTCGCACTCGGTCACAGCAATGCGGCAGTTAGCGAAATCTACGCCGAACGAGATTTCAAAAAAGCAGAACTGATAGCCCGAGAAATCGGTTGACACCGCGTGAGATATTTGTACACTATGTCGTTATCAACTCACTGACGGCTGCGAGCGTGACGGCGAAAAGCCACAATCACCAGCACCGGATAACTTAAACATCCCAACGTGAATTAGCTGAAGCACAGCGCAAGGCTAATTCTCGGGGACGGGACGCAATCGCACAGCGCGAACGCAAGAACCGTCCGATCGATTCTCACTTGTGAATCTGTCGGCAGTTCTTGCGTTTGCTTTTTTCTTGGCTGCCGACTCCACCAAACAGGAGTCCATCATGTCAGCCACCATCGTCACCCAGTCCCATATCGATCCTGTCACCGACACCATCGTGTCAGTGGGACAAGCCGCTCAACATTACGGCGTTTCCAAGCCTACCGTCTGGCGTTGGATTCTTAGCGGTAAAGTCGCATCGATCAAACTCGGCAACTCCCGCCGAACATCGCTCGAAGCGATTGCACGCGCATTCTCCGCCGATTCGGCCGAAGTCTAGCTCCCACCTCGCCGCGCATGAAAAATGCCCGCCGGACGTGACGAGCGTATCGACGGGCTATAGGAGTCTCACGACATGAATGATACCACGACACCACCGGACGCCATAGACGATCCGCGACCCTGCCCACTATGCGGCTGTGACGTCCCTGGCTGCCACCGAGGCGACTGCCCTAGTCTCGAGCGCGTACGGAAGGCGGTGCCGCAATGAGCGATGAAAACGGTAAGCCGGTCACGACACCGCAGATCATGACGATCGGCAAATTGTGTGCTGAATTCCCACAACTGAGACATCCGGTCATTGATGGCATTATCAGGCGCGGGGATACCGCTA
>JBGTHH010000286.1:0-3589 GCA_041746275.1 Pirellulaceae bacterium
GACTTTGCTGAACACGTCCTTGTCCGGCGGACCGACGGCGATGGTCAGTGGTGAACGCTTGCCGCCGGTGTCGCCGGTGGTGGTGCAGACGAGGTAACGCTGGCCGGTGCTCAGCATGCCCGCGTAGGGCTTGCTGGTGGCCATGGGAAGGTTGGATGGCGCAGCGGGCGTCCACGTGCGGCCGTGATCTTCGCTGGTCGAGACGAGTGCGAGGGCCTGCTTACCGTAACGCGCGATGTTGAGGATTCGTTTGCCTTCGACGATCACGGTCGATTCGCCCCAAACTCTCCCCACACCCGGCGCGGCGGGAATGACGACCGTGTCCCAGTGCGTGAAGTCATCGCCTCGACTGATGGCTACGGCAGGCAAGTTGGGAGCGTTGTCGAAGCCATTGGAAACTCGGAATCCCGCCATGATCCAGTTTCCGTCCGCCATCGGTTGAGGCTCTTGCATCGGCCAGAAGCCGTTGTCGACGACGATGCCTTGCGGCTCCCACTGGCCCGAGGTTTCATTCAACAAATAGCCGCGGGTGTGAGTGCGTTGGAACTTGTCGTAGAACGCTCCCATGAAGGCCCACAGCTTGCCTGCGTGTGATAGAAACACACCATGACTGACACCGAGGTTGCCCACGCCCGCGTCCATCACGATGGGCGTTCCCCAAGTCTTGCCACCATCGCTGCTGACTCGCACGTGCGCTTCCTCCGAGGCCGTGTTCTCGCCACCTTTGTTGAAGCCGTAAGAAGCATATAGCTTGGTCTTGTGCCAAACGAGTCCGACGCCAAGCGTCCAATTGCAGCCGTCTTCATCAGGCCGCTGCTTCTTGAGCACATGAAACTCGGTGCCCTTTACCAGCGGCAGTTCGGCGGCTTTCGGCATCGGAGTGTTTGGGGACCAGAGCGGCAACGCGGCGCGGGCTGACTTTGGCAAGTCGTGCGTGGTCAAGACCGGCCGATAAGCCGCGGCGATCTCCTGCGCGCTCAGTACTCGCGGTTGGAACGAGAAATCGTCCAATGCGCCGTGAAAGGCCTGACGTACGGTATCCGTATCCCAGATGCCGCCGAGTGTAATGGGAGCCTGTGTCGCCGCGATGGGTGTCTGGAGCTTTACCTCGCCCACGGGCTTTCCATTCAAGAAGAGCGTTGCTTTGCCTGAATCGGCCACCAAAGTTATGAAATGCCAGTTTCCGGCGACGAGCGGTTCGTCACATGAAATCGTGCTCCAGCCGCTCTGACGCAGATGTGCCTTCAGTTTGCCGTCCGGTTCGATGGTGAGGCTCCACTGACGCTCGTTACGCGAATAACGATTCTTGCCAGCGAGCATCTGCTGCCCGCCAGCGAGATCATACGGATTGAACCACAGCGAGACGGTGAACGCGTCGCTGGCGAGCTTCGCGCTGTCTTTGAGTTCAATCAACGACTCACCGTCCAGCGCCAAACTCTGCCCGGAGGCTCTCGTGGTCGCTTTAGCGATACCGCGAACGATCAAAGTATCCGCGATGTCATCCAGCGGCCAATTGGCGGCCTGAATTTGCGATGCGAGACTCAGCAGCAGAATGACAATGGCTTGTTTCATGAGATTTGCGTGTTTCATGGTTCATGAGTTTTCAATCTCTAAAAATCATAGCTGGGCATCCTGCCCATCCGGGAGACGGAGGACGATTGGAACCTTGGCAAGCTGCGAGATGCATAACAAACTTGGACCCGAGATCACATTTCATTCTGTCATGCGAAGTATGACCTAGAGGACAGGGAACGAGAGCGGGGGCCAAGATGGGCATCGCCGCGTTGGAGGCGATCACCCCCAGTTCTGAATGTGATCGCCGTAGCAAATGTGAATCGGGCGACCGGCTTGGTTCGTATAAGTCTGTTTGTAGTCGATCCCGAGGTGGTGATAGATCGTGGCGTGGATATCTTGCGGCGTCAGCTCGCCGTGAACGGGATGCTCGCCTTTCGAGTTCGTCGCCCCGATCACGCGGCCCATCGGTTTGCCGCCGCCGGAAACCAAGATCGACATGGCGCTCGCCCAGTGATCTCGCCCCCAATTCATCTTGCCGTCACTGTTTCCCTTCTGGATGTTTCCCTTGGGTGTGCGGCCAAACTCGCCCGTGACGACGATCATCACATCCTGATCAAGACCACGTTGGTACACGTCTTCGATCAGCGAGGAAACGACCCGATCGAAACGCGGCAAACGCTGCCGCATGGCGGTGGGCAAGTCGCCGTTGACGGCGTGATCATCCCAATTGTAAATGAGGCTGTCGCCGGGCACGCCGACAGTCACGAAACTGACGCCTGACTCTACCAATCGCCGCGCCAATAAAGCTTGCTCGCCCCAGCCATCACCGTAGCGTTCTCGCGTCGCAGCGTCCTCCCGCGTGAGGTCAAATGCATCGCAAGCCTTGGTGCCGCCGAGAATGTCGAAGGCTT
Source organism: Pirellulaceae bacterium (assembly GCA_041746275.1). Taxonomy (GTDB): domain Bacteria; phylum Planctomycetota; class Planctomycetia; order Pirellulales; family Pirellulaceae. Next base: position 2,427 of record JBGTHH010000286.1, read on the forward strand.
GTTGTTGAAAACTGTCGGCGGCTTCGAGGCGGCCCGATTCCACATGGCGGCGCAGTTGATCGAGTTGCTCCAGCAACGCTTTTCGATTCCCAAGTCTTTTGCCGTCAACCGTTGGGGTCGCGCTGTTCAGCCCTTTGTCGACGGTCGGCGGACGATAGACATCGCTCCAATATCCCGTCGCCGTGGTAGGCACATAGCTATAGTGTCTCGCTCCCATCCCAACGGCGACCGGCATGCCGTCATGCACTTGGCCGAACGCGCGGCTGATCACCGCGCCGAGTTCCGGGTTCGTGGATTCGTGCTTGCCGTCGTCCCAGCCCGGATAACCGCTGACCATCATCGGGATACCGTCGTTGTGGCCGCTCCACGCGTGGGAACAGGATCGAATCAGCGTAAATTTGTCGGCGACGCTGGCATGCATCGGCAACAACTCGCAAACGTCGATGCCCGGCACGTTGGTGGGAATCGGAGAAAACGGACCTCGGATTTCATCAACCGCATCGGGCTTCATGTCGTACGTTTCCAAGTGGCTCGGTCCGCCCTGCTGCCAAAGCAGAATGACGGACTTGCCGCCGGGCGTGGTACGATACTCGGTGGCGTCGGCGGCTTGCGACCGCAGCCGCAACAAATCGGCGAGTGTCATTCCACCCAGCCCTAGGAACCCAACTTTCATCAAACTGCGGCGTGTGACACCTTGTTGTGATCGGGGGTGCGTGGTGACCAGATCAAGCATCGGTTGCTCCGCAGATTGCTTGGCAGTTGACGGTTTGTTGAAGTCGACTACGTCCATCAGGTTCGACGGCCTGAAGAACGTGCCTGCACTATCCTACCGTCCCCACTCCAGCGAAGGAACTCCGAACAACGTGTGGAGCCTATCTGTTCATTGTCATCCGCCTCAGGCGTCAACGACCAGTCACGTCCTTTGCGAGCACCTGCGACAAAACGTCCCGGGTTGTCAGGTCACGGCGTAACCTTATACTACCGAGTGATTTTCGGGTACCAGTTGCCTTGGCGCAAGGCTCCCCACTCACAGAAGAGGACCTCGGTGGACACGTCTCCCTCCTTCCTGGCTCGCCACGAGTTTCTAATTCGCCGCCTACATTCGCTCAGCGGCTTGATCCCCGTCGGGGCGTACATGTGCATTCACTTGCTGACGAACGCCA
>JBGTHH010000287.1:0-8869 GCA_041746275.1 Pirellulaceae bacterium
CACGTCGGCCAGCGTCAGTCCGCTCATGCTCAACACGCCAGCACCGAGAAAACTGCGTCGCGAAACTCCGTCGCAAAATCGCTCGCTCTTTCCAGTCAACGTCAGCATCGCCGATCCCTTTACATTCGAGTACATGAAAAACGCATTGTCATCCGCAAACCGCCGCATCCCGCAGGACCAGTTTCGACTAGACAACCCGTGAATCGATCTTTTGGGTTCGATGCATCATATCGACACACGTTGATCGATACAACTTCAACGGCGGATTTAGCCTGCGAGTGTGCGGCGACTCGACTGGCGATAGCGGAGGGATAGCGATTCGCGGCTTCTCCGGCACCGATGCGGGGATCACCCCAGGTTCGAGAAGAAGTAACGCGTGAGATGGAAGAAGACGGGAGCCGCGAAACAGATCGAGTCGATGCGATCCAAGACGCCGGCGTGTCCTTGAACCAGAGTCCCCGTATCGGTCACGCCACGGTCCCGCTTGATCGCCGACATGGCCATGCCCCCCGCCGAGCCCATAATCGCGGTGACGAACGACATGCAGGCCGCTTCCCAAATACGAAACGGCGTGACCCACCACAGCAGTGCTCCGATCACGGCCGTGGTGAGCACTCCTCCCACGAATCCTTCCCAAGTCCGGCTGGCGTTGATTTGCGGCGCGATCACACGCTGGCCCAGCAGTTTGCCCCACGCGTACTGAAAGATGTCGCTAAGTTGCACGATCAAGACGAAGTAAAACAACAGCCCCGCTCGGCTACCTTCGTTCCACGGGCGACGGCGGTTGGCGTCGGAACTGGGAGTCGTGATGCCGTTTTCGTCGTCGGGGAGGACCGACGGCAATTCGTCATTGTTCGGCGCGATCACGCCCGAGATGCTGGAGGCCTCGGGTTTCGAGGTCGATAGGTTGAGATGTAGCAAGGCGGGAGCATAGCTCAGCGAATACACGCAGATCAACAGGCTGAACTGGATCTTGGCCGAGCGTTCCAGGAAGCGTCGCGCGTCGCCAGACAAGGCAATGCGCGCGGGAATGTAGAGCGACGCGTAGACCGGGATCATGATGCTGTATAGGCCGTAGAGATCGGTGCCGCGCAGACCGAGCGTGTCGGCCCACCAGATCGCGGCGGGGCTGCGCGGCTCGACGAAGCTGCCACCGATGCCGACCAGCAGGTACTGCATCGGAGTGAACACAAAGAAGACCCAAAACAAAGTTCGATGATCGCCGCGGCGCGTTGGCGTCATCGTAATGAACTCGCGCAAGGCCCAGAACGACACGAAACCGAATAACACAATCGTACTGGTATAGCCCAGCAAGAAGCCCGCGGCGAGAATGGCGAACATCATCCACCACGCGCGCACTCGCTGATTGAATGTCCGCAGCAGCGCGGGGCTCACAATACTTTCGGGCTGTCGTTTGAGCGTCTGACCGATCGCCGAAGCGGCAATGAGCACGACGATGACCACGAACACCAGCCAATAGGTCGGCGTGTTCAGCCAGCGCGTCTCGGCAAAAGACATCGCGAGTAGGTCGAACGGGAAGTCCTCGATCATATCCGGGCTACTAACGCTTTCTCTAAAGATCCTTCAATCGTTTAACCGCTTCACGCGCGCGTTTGAGAAAGTCCGACTTGGACTCCCCCGACTCCAGCCAGATCGGCGGCCCAATCGTGATGCAGCTCAAGAGCGGCACCGGCAAGAACTCGCCGCGAGGCAAAACTCGGTTCAAGTTGTCGATATACACGGGCACTAACTCTAAATCGGGCCGCTTCTTGCTCAAGTAGTAGAGGCCGCTCTTAAACTCTCCCATATCGTCCGTGGCATTGCGACTCCCTTCGGGAAACACGATCAGCGAGTGGGTGTTTCCGATGGCTTGCAGCATCAATTCCACGGGGCTGCGATGGACCTTGATGTTCTCGCGGTCAATCAACAGAGCATTCAAAGAACCAGCAATGTAGCGTCGAAAGGGGGTCTTGTCCCAGTAATCTTTGGCCGCTACGGCGCGCGTCACGGCCCGGATGTTCCTGGGCAAGGACGACCACAGGACCAACGCATCGAGATGGCTGGTATGGTTCGCGAAGTAGACCCGCTGGCACGTATCGGGCTGGCAGTCAACCCAGCGCACGCTGGATCCGGCGAGCAGCTTCGCGATGAAGGAAAGTACACTGGCCGTAAGGGACATGATGGCGTCGCGGGTGGAGTTTGGCCTATTCTCCAAGATGCCGAAGCACCCGAGAATCAAGTTCCATTTCGTCGAAAATAATTCCGTAATTGAGTGCGTTTCATCCTAGCGGGCGAGCTGGCAGGGCGGGAGATGGCAGCGACCTACATCCTTCAGCGTCGTACCGGCGTTGGTCGGGAGCCCGACGAGGCGGAACGCTGCGAGAGGGCGGGGCACTTGCGATCATAGATCGTATGAATCAGTTGTTGATAGCCTTCCACCATGCGTGGCAACGACCACCGAGCTTCCACTACGCGGCGTCCCTGCGCTCCCAACTCGTGGGCGAGCTGCGGATCACGAAACAAACGTAACCAATGCGTGGACAGACTGGCCGCGTCATCGGGTTCGACCAGAAACCCCGTCTCCCCGTGTGCGACCGATTCCGCGACCGAGCCGACGCGAGTTGATACGACGGGGAGCTCGCAGGACATGGCTTCCAGGATCGACACGGGATTGGCTTCGATATGCGAAGTCAACGAGAAGACATCACAGGCCGACAGCAGGTGAGGCACGTCCGAGCGCGAACCCAGAAAATGCACTTTGCCACCGAGTCCTAAAGAACTGGCGGCTGACTCCAGGGAAGCGCGCTCCGGCCCATCCCCCACGATAACGAAGTGAGCTTCTGGGGAATGTGTGCTGGTGAGCGCGGCCGCTCGCAAAAAGAGCTGATGATTCTTCTCGGGCCGCAGCGCGGCGATGATGCCACAGACGGGGGCGGCGAGCGGAATGCCCAATTGACCGCGCAGCGCGGCTCGGCTGTCCGGGAGCGCGCGAAAGCGTTGCGTGTCGACGCCGTTCGGAATCACCGTGACTTTCGACTCGGCAAAGCCCTCCTGCTCGACCAGGAAACGACCGTGATGCGCGGCGACAGCGATAAAACTGTCGGTCACGGGGGTCAACCAGCGGTTCAAGCGACCAATCGTGTCGGGCCAGCCCGTCGAATGGAGCGCCGAAAGAATCACAGGCACTCCTTCCAGCCAAGCCGCAAGTCGACCCCAAAACATCTTGTCTCCCGCTCCGACCGTCACGACGGCATCGATGCGTTGCTGATCGATCACTCGTCGTAGCCTGCCGAGAACTCGCCCGTCGAACTTGTGGCGAATCAGATGACGATGTGCGGTTACCTCTTGAGCCGCCACCTCTCCCAGCGGCCCGAGCTCCTTGAGACAACAGAGTTGCGGTACGACGTGCTCGCGATCCAGCCGACGCATGAGATTGACGAGGAGCGTTTCGGCTCCTCCGACCGGCATGCTCGTAATGACAAAGAGGGTACGTAGCGGACCTCGGTCCAGTCGTGGTATCAGGACGCGTTCTTTGCAAAACATCGATGTCTTTCCTTGTTTAAGGCAGCCACATACGGAACAGGCGGTTACGGCGTAATCGTGGTGCGCGCACCGAGCAGACTCTGCCCGCCGCGCAGCAGTGTCGCGATGAGTGTGGTGACTTCCCGCTTCTCCGCTTCGACGAACAACCAACCTTCGCGCCAGGCGACAAAGCAGGCGAGTGAGGTGACCGCCAGGGCCTGCCAACTTCCCAAGCTCAGTGCCAGCGGCAAGAGGGTGACGAAAATGATGCCCCGATCCCACCGCATGCCGTTGCGCCAACTGATGTAATAGAGCAAGCCCAACGACAAGGCATTGGCGATCGTGGTGGCCATGACCACGCCCCATAACCCGTAGGTTGGCGCCAGCAGGAGATTCAACAACACATTGACCACCAAGCCCACGGCATAGGCCAAACTGCCGACGCGGGCGTTCTCGGCACACAGCAAGTACTTACCCGCCACGCAGCCGATGCTGTACCACACGCAGTAAACCAACGTCCCGGGGAGTACGGCCAGTCCCGCGTCATATCTGCCCCGCAAAGCCCATGTGAACAGTAAGGGCGCGGCCAGTAAGACCAACGCCGATGCGAAAGTAAACGCCACGGCGATGAATTTGACGGCTTGGTTGATGCGTTGGAATACCATGTCGCGACGGTCACTTTCCCAGTCGCGGGTCAGGTGGGGTAAGAGACTCGCACCGACCATGAAGGCCATCGAAACCAGCAAGAGAGGCACGACACGGCTGGAGTAGTATTGTCCCACGAGCGCATCGGCGGCCACCGGATCCACTTGGGAAAAGTGCTTAAGCATAAACTGATCGGTGGCTTCGAACAAGTTGCCAACCAGATTTGTGACCCAGACCCACGATGCGAAGGGCATCAATTGCGACCAGAGATCGGTGTGGGCCAAGCGCGGTTCGGCCTGTGGCAACATGCGCCAGAAATACAGCAGGACACCGATCCCACAAAACGCCGCGATCAACGAACCGATCCCATACGAGACGATCGCGGCCTGCTCGCGCCAGGTCGTGAAGTACAACAGCGCGACGCCAATCACGGCGAATCCGATGCTGCTGACCATCTGCATGAGCGACACGATCCGCACCAACCGCAAGGCCGTGAGTAACTCGGTCGAGACGTTAAACGTCAGTACTGCGGCCAGGGACCCCGCGAGCAGCCACACCAAGGGCCATTGCTCGGCATCGCTAAACAAAAGCCACGCAATCGGCCGGGGAGTCACGAGCAAAACGATCGTCGCCAGCAGTGTCAGCGCGGTCGAGACCCCCAAAGTTCTGCGAAGGAAGGCACGCAATTGGCCCTGCTGCCGATAACGCTCGACGTAACGGCCGAACGATCCGGGAATGCCCAAGACGACAAAGGGAGCCACCAGCATCAGGAAGTTATAAGCCAGCGACCAGCGACCGAGCTGCTCGTCGGACAGCAACTCGCAGAATAGGACGTTGCGAAGCAAACCAACCAGTCGTTGAGCCGCCGCCAACGCCAACAAAACCAGGACACTCGCGCGCAGGGAGTCGCCTTGCTGGAGTCGGGATGAGAGATCTCTCGGTAGTTGTCCGCGAGTGACAGCCGTCATGACGAAGCCTTACATCCTTGATACAAGAATCTCTGTTGACGATGTAGCTTACGTGGGTCACAGGTCAGCCAGTTCTTCAGTCGGAGCAAGTCTCCGTCGGCCGCGATCCGCTGCAGATGAAAGGCGTCGTCGCCGGGCAGGTTGTAACCGCCATAGGCCGAGCACACGCCGGCGAAGCCGCCCTCCCAAGCGACCTGGAATGTGGCGGCATTCAGATTCGGGCGTTGGCCGTATGGGATGGCGAAGAACCGGAGCGGGCAGCCGAGCGCGTCTTCCAAATCCTGTCGTCCACCCACAATCTCGTCGCGCAATCGCGCGACATCCGTCATCTGTCCCAAGTCCGCATGAGTCCGCGTGTGACCGCCGATCTCGATCCCCGCCGCAGCCAGCGAACGCAGGTCCGCGACCGAATTCGGTGCGTGACTAATGCCTCGCGTCACATCATGGGGAAAGGCTTCTCCCGCCAAGACGTACTGGCTGGTCACAAAGTAGGTACAGGGAATACGGCGATCGATCAGCAGCGGCAAGGCGTAGTCGCAATTGTCGGCATAGCCATCATCAAACGTAATGCTGACGGAAGGATGGTAGTTGCCTTCGCGGAGACGTCGCTGCGCTTCGTCCAGCGACACCAGATCGAAGTTGTCTTGTAACCAATCCATTTCCCGCGTGAACTGTTGTCGGGACATGGTCCAGTCGTTCGGCGCGTGATCGGCCACACGATGGTAGTAGATGACCATCACCGGTGCGCGGCCAGCGCGGGAGACGCGTGCGTTCCACCAGCGGCGCCCCGGCAGGCTCGCGTAGTAATACGCGCCCAGCATGAGCTTCTTCCAGGGTGGATGGAATGTTGTCATCGGGAGCTCGCGGCGGCTACTTCATGCCAGTCATGTTCAGGCCACTGTTAACCCAGTTCTTCACGGTCAGCCCAGCGAGCCAAACTCCGTGCCGCAGGCGTGGAGCCAGTCGATTGGCCGAGACGCGCCACCTGACCGTCGGCTGCGGCTTCGCCCGCCAATCGGACTTGTAGCGTTCATCGCCCCGCAAGAGGTCGAACGCGCTGCGTCCCTGTTGAATCGAGTGCTGAATGAACGCCATGGTCAAAAGGTGCCCTGGCGATTGTTCTTGGACTGCGGGGTCCAGACCTCCTTGATAGACATAAGTCGTGTCGGTGGTAATCAAGCTGTAATCCACGGCCACCGGCCGACGATCTAGTTCGATCCAAGCCAGTTCCAATTTGCCGATCGCTTGTAGTGTATGCGTCACGTCGCGAATGAACGCGGCGAATCGATCCGAAGCAAAACAACCGGGTTCGCCCAGGCTTTGCCGCCGTTGTTGATGGAGATCGATGAAAATCTCCAGAATGCGCGACACCTCTTCAGGACTACGCGCGATCCGGAAAACGGCTCGTCCTGTCTCCATAGAATCGCGCTGCAAACGTCGCATGTGCCGCCGATGTGGTTTCGATAGCTGCGGCGGCAAATCGTCCCACGCCTGAGGCAGGCTTAACTTCCAACAACTTTGGCCCGGGCGACGATGGACTCCGCTCCCCGCTTCGTCCAGAATGCCAACTAGATTCCCGAGCAAGACGTCGCTTTCGAGAATGCCATCCAACTCCAAGAGGTCCCAGAGATCGTTGTCATGTGCCTGTTGACTGGCCGCCTCGACCAGCCAATATGCGAGGGCCTCGACCACGGCCGACTCGTGTTCTGGAGTCGTGAGGACGGTCACATAGTCGGTGCAGATCTCCCCCGATCCCAGCAAACGCAGCACTCGGCCGTGCGTGGCGTTCCGCTCCAGGCACAACGGAAGTAGTCCGATTAGCCGATCGTGCTCGTCCCGTACGCTGAGCACATACAACTCGCGGTCGCTGCCATAGTGTCGCCACCACGTCGACAACCATTCCCACTCGCGAAACGGCACGCCACCCGCGAGAACGTTCCAACTGGTAGCCAGTTGTTGGAATTCTTTGGTCGACGAAACTCTCGTAACGCGCATGATGACGTCTCGCCGGGCGATCGAAGGATGGATGAAGGAACAGGCAGTTAACTCTTGTTCATAAACTGCGAGATGCAAGCCAAAGTGCAACTCGAGCCGGGCGGAGAACAATCCTACGTCGTCGCCAGCATCAAGGCTGAAGCCAACGTGAATTCCTGGACCGTGACCTATGCTTGCTAAGAGGCGGAGTACGCGGTTCGACGCCCATTTTGTTTTGCTTGGCGAATTCCCCACCGATCATGATCGCCATCATCGCTATTATCGGCATCGTCGGACTGGTGTGGGCTGCCGTGCTGTTTCGCCATGGCGATTTGATCGCGGGTTGTTTGGCCGTCTTGTTGGTTGGCAGCGTTTTCGGCCACGCCTTCTTTCATGTCTCGGTCATCACGGCCGATCGACTGCTGTTGGTGGGACTCGTCGGCAGCTACTTCATTTATCGGTGTCTCGGACTTGCCGATCCGAAACCACTCGACAAAGCCGATCTCGCCGTGTTCTTCCTCATGGTGGTGCTGACGATCAGCACGTTCTCGCATCACTGGCGACTTCATGGGGCCAAGCCGCTGGCTACGCTGATCTTCTTCCACGGGTTGCCCGTGGTGTTGTATTGGATCGGCCGGCAGGCGAAGTTGACGGAGCGCTCGCTGCTGACGATCTTCGCCTTCCTGGCCGTCTTTGGCGTCTATCTGGGACTCACGGCAATAGCCGAGACGCGAAACCTCTGGAGCTGCGTGTTTCCCCGCTACATCGTTTCGTCGGAGTACGACGAGTTTCTAGGACGCGGTCGCGGTCCCTTTTTGAATCCGGTCGGTTGCGGATTGTACTTGAGCGCAGGATTGTTCGGCGTGGTGCAATGGTGGCCGCGCTGGGGCCGGTTCGGTCGCATGGCGATCCTCGGTTTGGCGGGCGTGATGCTGCTGGGTGCCTATTGCACGTTGACGCGCAGTGTCTGGTTAGGAACCGGACTGGGACTCGTATTGATTGTCTGGCTAGCCATTCGCCCCGCCTGGCGCATTCCCTTGGCGGTGTTCTTGGTTGTCGCAGTCAGCGCGGTGTGGATGTTGACGGGCGACAAGCTGAATGCGTTCAAACGTGACAAACACATTAGCGTGCGGGAAATGTCCGAATCGGCCAAGCTGCGGCCCATCCTCACCGCGGTCGCTTGGAAGATGTTTCTCGACCGACCGCTATTCGGTTGTGGCTTTGGGCAATACAAGCAACACGATATCGAGTATCTGCAACTGGTCGTCGGCGACTTGGATCTCAACAAGGCTCGCCCGTATGTGCAACACAATGTGTTTCTCGCGGTCCTGACACAGACCGGTTTGCTGGGCTTGGGTTTGTGGTTGATCGTGTTGGGCCTGTGGAGCAACAATGCGTGGCGCGTCTGGCGCAATCGTCAAGCTCCGCTCTGGGCTCGGCAGTATTGCTTGATGTTCCTCGCCCTCGTGGTGGCTTACTGCGTCAATGGCTTATTTCACGACGTGAGCATCATTTCCATGACGCATATGTTGTTGTTTTTCCTGGCGGGCGTAAGCCAAGGTCTAGTGCCGCATATTCATGCTCGACGCGAAACTCGCCGTAGCCCCGCGCTACCAGACGCTTGGCGAATGCAAGTCGCCCGAGCCTGAATGATCCCACACAATTTTCTCGTAGGAAGTAGTCGCATGTTAACGATCTATGCACCCGATCAACACGAAACGATTCCCCCGTGGGATCGCATTGATCTGTTCGGCGTGACA
>JBGTHH010000288.1:0-3861 GCA_041746275.1 Pirellulaceae bacterium
GCCATGGCGGCTAACGAAACGCTCGGCGTCGCCATCGTCGGGGTCGGCGGACGCGGCGGTGACCATATCAATGGATTCCTCAGCGACAAGCGAACCGAGATTCGCGCCCTGATCGACGCCGACTCCAAGGCCGTCAATCAACGTGCTGATCAAGTCGCACAAAAACAGGGCCGTCGTCCGCAAGTCTTCTCGGATATGCGGAAAGCATTCGAACTCGGCGAGATCGATATCGTCAGCACTGCGACGCCCAACCACTGGCACGCCCTGTGCGGCGTGTGGGCCATGCAGGCGGGTAAGGACGTCTACATTGAAAAGCCGATCAGCCATAACATTAACGAAGGCCGCACGCTGGTCGAAGCGGCCAAGAAGTACAACCGGATGTGTCAGACCGGCACGCAGTGCCGCAGCAGCGGCGCCTTGCGCCCGGCGATGCAGTTCATCGCGGACGGCGGAATCGGTGAAGTCAATTTTGCCCGCGGGCTTTGCTACAAGCGTCGCAAGTCCATCGGCGCACTGGGCAATTATCCTGTCCCCAGCGACGTCAACTTTGATCTTTGGAGCGGTCCTGCCACGATCACCGAACCGAAAGTGACTCGCCAGAAGTTTCATTACGACTGGCACTGGCAGCGGCACTACGGCAACGGTGACCTGGGCAATCAAGGCCCCCACCAAACCGACATCGCCCGCTGGGGGTTGGGATTGATGCGTCACCCCAACGCGATCCTCAGCTATGGTGGACGACTTGGCTATCAGGCCGAACGCAACGATCCCAACTATGTCGACGCCGGCGACACAGCCAACACCTGTGTTTCGGTCTACGACTACGGCGACAAGTGCATCGTCTTCGAAACGCGAGGTCTCGATGTCGACAATTCGGCCGATGACGAAATTAACAAGCTCTTTGGAGCGACCCGTGGTAACAAGGTCGGAGTGATCTTCTACGGCTCCAATGGTTATCTGGTGCAGGAAAGCTACGCCAAGTGTGTCGTCTACGATAAGGACTTCAACAAGATCAAGGAGTTCACCGGCGGCCAACCGCATTATGCGAACTTCATTGACGCCTGCGTTAGCCGAAACACCGAAGAACTCAATGCCGACGCCCTGGAGGGACACCTGTCCGCGGCGATCAGCCACCTCGGCAATATTTCTTATTACCTCGGTGAAGAGAATCGAGTATCCCCGCGTGATCTGAGTGAAGCGTTGGCGAAGTTCAACGGCTTTGATAATCACCAGGCGACGCTCGAGCGAACGCTGGTGCACCTGCGCGATAACGGCGTTGATCTCGATAAGTACCCTGTTTCGCTCGGCGCGTCGCTGCGTTTCGACAGCGATTCGGAAAAATTCATCGACAATCCCGCTGCCAATGAATGGCTCACGCGCCAGTATCGCAAGGGTTACGAATTGCCGACGGCCGCAGCGGTCTAAGGCGAGCGGCAGAGTCACTTGTCCCCTCCCCCCCGCCTCGCGGAATCGCTAGCGGTCGGGGAGCGACAGTGACGCGGTGTTGGCAAACGAGCCATCCGTCCTTTGCCCGGGCTGCGCGCCGCTTGCCCGGGCCTACGCTTAGTTGAATGATCACACAGGGCATTTCTGATGACACGAGCTTGCAATCGCCGCGGCTTTCTGCAGACCTCGGCTGCCGGCGCAGCCATACTGGCCGCGCCGGCTGTAGTCTCCGCTGGCAATCTGAACTCCCGCTTGAACGTCGCGTTCATCGGCGTGGGCGGACGCGGCGGACACAACCTGCAGAAAGTGACCTCTTTCGCCGATGTTCCCGTGAACGTGGTTGCCCTCTGTGACGTGAATTTACGGAATCTGAACCAACAAGCTGAACGGTTCCCGCAAGCGAGAACCTATCGCGACTTCCGCAAACTCTACGAGGACAAGACCAGCGATATTGATGCCGTGGTCGTCAGTACCACCGAGCATACCCACGCCTACGCGACGATGCCCGCGCTGCGGGAAAAGAAACACGTCTACTGTGAAAAACCGTTGACGCTCAATGTCAAGGAAGCTCGCGCTGTGACGCGGGCGGCCGCCGACGCGGGCGTCGCCACTCAAATGGGGACACAGATTCATGGCTCATCAAACTATCGCCGTGTGGTCGAGTTGATTCAGTCCGGAGCGATCGGGCCGGTTCGCGAAGCCCACGTTTGGGTTTCCCGCGCCTGGGGTTTGCAAAGCGAAGAAGAGGCACAGGCCAATAAGGACATCGTGTTCGTTACCGATCGGCCCAAAGAAAGTCAAAGTCCACCCGATTACCTCGACTGGGACCTGTGGCTCGGTCCGGCGCCGGCGCGTCCCTTCCACGAAGTCTATTTCCCTGGCCCCAAGTGGTATCGTTGGTGGGACTTTGGCAACGGCACGATGTCGGATCTCGGCAGCCACTGGAACGACCTGCCGTTCTGGGCACTGGAGCTCGACGCCCCCAAGACGATTGAAGCGTTTGGTCCAAAACCGCATGCTGAGATCGCTCCCGCCTCGATGTCGGCGATCTACCAGTACGGTGAACGAAACGGTTCCCGCGGTTCGCTTCCCGCGGTCACGCTCGGCTGGTACCAGGGAACCCATAAACCAAAAATCTGGCAAGAAGGAGGCATTCCCCAGTGGCCCAGTGGTGCTGTGTTCATCGGGGATAACGGTATCCTGCTATCGGATTACGGCAAGCATGTCCTCTTGCCCGAAGAAAAATTCGCGGAGTTCCAGCGTCCCGCCCCATTCATCGCCGATGTTCCGGGACATCACGAGGAGTGGCTGCTGGCATGCGCCCATGGCACACCCACGGGAAGTCCGTTCAGCTACGCGGGGCCCTTGACTGAAGCGAATCATCTCGGCAATGTCGCCTTCCGCGCCGGTCAAAAGCTGCAGTGGGATGCCAAGAGGATGAAGATTCCCAACGCCCCCGAAGCCGAACAATTCCTCGGTCGCCAGCCGCGATCCGGCTGGTCGCTGGGCTGATGCGAATCGCCTTTTTCAACACGCGATCATACGAGCGTCCAGTCTTTGAGGCAGCCAACTCGCTGCACCGACACACGCTCACGTTTTTTGAAGCCAGTCTGGACTTGTCCACCGTCTCGTTGGCGCGAGGACACGAGGCGGTCTGCATCTTCGTCAATGACCACGCCGACGCGGCCGTCCTGGCGGAACTGAGAGATATTGGGGTGCGTTTGGTGGCGCTGCGATCGGCGGGATTTAACAACGTCGATATCGCCGAGGCGCAGCGGCTAGGTATTCCCGTGGTCCGTGTTCCCGAATATTCGCCGCACGCGGTTGCCGAGCATGCGATCTGTCTGATCCTAGCGCTGAATCGCAAGATCCACCGTGCCTATATCCGCGTCCGTGAGCTGAACTTTTCTCTCGACGGGTTGATCGGGTTTGATCTGCACGGCGCGACGGTCGGAGTCATCGGAACAGGACGGATCGGAGTGGCGATGATACAGATTTTGCACGGATTCGGCTCCAAAATTCTCGCCTATGATCTTCAGCCCAACGAAGAGCTCGCTGACCGTTTTGGCGTTCACTACGTGCAGTTGCCGGAACTCTATGCGTCGTCTGACGTGATCACGCTGCACTGTCCACTGACACCGCAAACACATCACTTGATCGATGGCGATGCGTTGAGTCAGATGAAGCCGGAGGTGATCCTGATCAATACCGGTCGCGGCGCTCTGATCAATTCCCGGGCGTTGATTTTGGCGTTGAAGGCGGGACGAATCGGCGGTGCCGGCTTGGACGTCTATGAGGAAGAAGAGGGAGTATTCTTCCACGATCTTTCCCAGCGCGTGCTGCAGGACGATGTCCTGGCGCGGTTGCTCACGTTTCCAAACGTGTTGATCACGTCTCACCAGGGTTTTCTCACCC
>JBGTHH010000289.1:0-2612 GCA_041746275.1 Pirellulaceae bacterium
GTGGCTGGGAAGCTTATCGGCATCCGACGCTCGTCACATTCAATGGTCGGACTTTCGACCTACCGCTCATGGAATTGGCGGCTTTTCGATATGGCCTGAGCGTGCCCGCGTGGTTCGATGTTCACGGCAAGAGCTATTCCCAGCCACGTTATCGTTACAACGCCGAAGCCCATCTGGATCTGTACGAGTTGCTGACGAACTACGGTGCTTCGCGACTAAACGGTGGGCTGAACTTGGCAGCGACTATCCTGGGAAAACCCGGAAAAATGGCCGTGCAGGGCCATATGGTGCAGGATCTATTCGCGGCGGGACAAGTGGCCGAGATCAACGACTACTGCCGGTGCGATGTTCTCGATACTTATTTTGTTTTTTTGCGCACCGCCGTGGTGCTGGGGCAGTTGACGCTCGATCAAGAGCAGGCGTTGATCAGTGCCGCACACGACTGGCTGCTCGAGCGCGCTGATTCAAGCGCCGCCTATGCCATGTACCTGGAGCACTGGGGAGACTGGACGAATCCCTGGCGAACCGACGGTGACACCGAGGCCTAGTTCTTGGTAGGTTGGTGTTGCACGCTCGCGAGATCCCTCTAAACTGGACCGGGCAAAACACGTCATACGAGAACAGGGAGAAGTCACCTGTTCCGTCAAAGAGGGCGAGGCGACGATGTGGAGTGATTATCAGCACATTCGAGTGCGCAGCATCCAGGACGTGCTGATCATCGAGTTGATCGACCCCAAGTTGTTCGACACCGAAATCGTCACGCAACTTCAGGACGAGCTCTTGCGACTGGTGGACACGGATAAACCGCATAAGTTGGTCGTCGATTTCGCGCGGGTGGTGCATTGCTCCACGGCCGTGATCAATGGACTGCTACGCGTCAGGCGGAGAATGTTGCGACAGGACGGATGCCTGCAACTATGCGGCATGTCCAACACCATTCGCGACGCCTACCGCATGTTAAATCTAGACGGCACGGTCTTTCCAATTCAAGACACGCTGGACGAGGCGCTCGCGCGTTTCTGAGCTCACCCAAGGCCCTGCAGCACGCTCAGCGGCCCATCATATCGAAGGCTTCCAGCACTTTCCCGCGATGCTTGCTGCCAAAAACGAGCACGATGAGCTGCTCCATGATCTGTCGTTCGTCACTGGCGAGAAACGCTTCGCCCCCTCCCATCTCGGCGATCTCGGTGAATTCGCTCAGTCGCGTCCGTTGTCGGCAAGTTACCGTGCTGACGATACCACCGTGCTGTCGTTGAAAATCGGACGCGAGGCTCAGGCAGACGCTGTGATATTGGCGGTGCGGGGGAGCGTCGCCAAACAGCAAGATGACCTTGCGGGCATTGGCCCGGAATTGGTTGTTCTCGATGGCCCACCGCAGCCCTTCGTGAACCGCCTCGGGTTCGTCACCGCCACCATCAGCCTGGACATCCAGCAAGTAGCGATCAATCTCCTGAATGTCGCTGGTCAATGGCAGCCCCCGCACCACATACGCGTCGCCTTCGTCGCGATACGTGCAGACGCTGATGCGCGCCTTGGGAACCAACTTCAGCAAGGTACCGCCGATCCGCTTGATTTGGTCTTTGACTTGTCGAATCTCCCCTCCCATGCTCCCCGTGCTATCGAACGTAATCACGATATCGAGTCCGTTGCGTCGCAGATTCTGAAGCAGTCCATCCCAACCGCCTCCCGACATCGATCCACCGCCCACCGTGACCGCTCCGTAATCGAACGAACCCGAGTCGGCACCACTGGTCGATGGTGAGACGAGCGCCATAGGCTCATCCGCGACACGTTCCATCGCGGTCTCCACGGGAGGAGCGACTTCCAACATCGCATCCAACTCCTCGGCCGCCGTTTCGCTCGTCGGACGCTCCGCCTCGGACAACTCCTCGACCTGGGCATCGCCCAATTGAACGGACGGGAGTTCTCCAATCAGAACGTCCTCGGCCAATCCCTCACCACTTTGCCCACCGAACTTGATGAGCGCGAAAATCAGGATGAGCACGAGATGGATGAGCAGCGATGCCAACCCCGAAATGGAGTTTTCCCACCAGGAACTGTGCGGCGAAGGCTTCTCTTCGGCCTGCTCGACGGGGTCGTTGGCCTCGGGCAGGCGGATCTCGCCACGGCAATGGGGACACCGGCCACGTCCCCCCAGTTGATTATCGGAAATCGTGAAATGCTGGCCGCAATGAACGCACGAGAGTTGCATGTTTCTTCCTTGTTCCTAGTGCATTCTGTCGCCCCGTCCTTGGGAATGTCAAGTTATTCGTCTGGCGAACCGCCTGAATCTCATTCCATCTTTTTGTAAACAGTGTTGAAATAATCGCCATCGAGGGATAGCATGAGGCCAGACGATAACCAACATTCACTTGTGGATTTCGTGATTGTATGACACTCGCCTCCCCGATTCAGCCTCGGTTGCTCAGCCGCATGAACGAACGGTCGGTGCTGCATGTGCTGCAGACGCACGGACCTTGTTCGCGAGCGGATGTGACGCGGCGGATGAACGCCAGCGCTCCCACGGTTTCCAAGGCCGTCGCTTCCTTGCTCCGCGCCGGACTGTTGGAGGAGTTTGAGACGAAGGAAGCCGGTCGTGGGCGTCCGGCGAA
>JBGTHH010000290.1:0-8568 GCA_041746275.1 Pirellulaceae bacterium
GTTGTGCGTGCGTTGCCCGCATCACTCGCCGCGCAATCCAATGCCATCGAAGGCCTGAACGATATCTATCGCGCAGCGGGGCCTTATGAACTTGTGTTGGCCAAGGCCACCCAAGTCGAGCAGACGCTGGTGGAAACAACCTCGCAAGTCATGGCCGATGAGGCGTTAGACGACACGTCGGTGGCGCGCGAGCTGGTGACACGCGACCAGCGATTTGTCTCCACTTGGAGCGAGTCGTTACCCGCGAAGGCGCAACAAGGCTTGGCGATGTTAGAGGATACGGCCCCCTCCGCGGAGATCGGTCCGCCCACCGAAGCTCAGCAAGAACAGCAGCAGCAACATCGCGAAGCGTTGCGCGCGTCGTACGAAAAGGCGATTCAGCTCGCGCCGCAAGTCGTCGAGTTGACTCAGGCCGCGTCGACTGACTTGGAAGCTGGTCGCTGGCAGGAGGCCCTCCCCAAGCAAGAGGAAGCCTTGCGATTGCTGCGCGAGATGGCACCGCCACCAGACCCCAACCAGGATCAACAAGACAACCAGCCCCAAGATCCACCCCAGGACGAACCGAAAGACGATCCTTCTCAGGATCAGCAGTCACCGCCCGATGCGGGTGACTCGGAGAAACCTCCCGAGCCACAGCAGGAAAACGAGCAGCCAGATGAACAACAACAGCAGCAGCAACAACAACGCCAAGATCTGTCGCGGCAGCAAGCGGAAGCTATATTGAGCAAGGTGCGTCAACGTGAACGCGAGCATCGCGAACGCGAACAAGAGTTGCAACGTCTGCTGCAAGGGACGTTTCGAGTGGATAGGGACTGGTGATGGCAGGTCGAAGTCGCTTATTCCGTTCCCTCGTGAGAACCGTTGTGCTGGCGGTTCTCGCGTGTTTCTCCAGCCTAGCGCAGGTCACCGCCCAGTCGCCCGAGGTCGTGGTCGAACTCGAACGCGACCAGATCTATGAAGGCGAAACGGTCGAGTATCGTGTGTTCGTGAATCACGTCGACCAAGAAGTGTCGCCGCAACTGACCGATTGGGCGGATTTCGGCGTGCAGTTCAAGGGGACGCAGGCGATCAATTCTTCTCAGATCTCGATCATCAATGGTCGCCGGGAAGAGATGACTCGACGCGGCTTGCTGTATGCCTACACGTTGACACCCAAACGCTCGGGAAAATTAACGGTTCCCGCGCCACGGGTCGAAGTCAATGGCAAGGAGCTTCCTTCTCGCAGCTTAACCCTGACGGTCGTAGCCGCGGCCGAGCAGGATGTGGCTCTGCTGGAAATGACCGTCGATCGTGACGAGGTCTATCCGCTGCAGCCCTTTGAATTGAAGCTCACGATTTGGATCAAGCCGGTTCCCGAGCCGCTTGAGAGTCGCGATCCGTTGACGGTCCAGAATCCCCTCGTCCAACTTTCGTTGCCATGGGCCGACGACGATCAACTCGCTAGTGCTGTGCAGCCGAAGATCCCAGCGGAACGTTGGCTGGCTCCCTATCGCCTTCGACGCGGAGGGTTCGCCATCAACGGACGAACTTCCCGCCGGTCGTTGTTGGGAGGAGGAGGTTTTGGCGGAGCGTTTGGCAGCCTGCTCGATGATGGTTCCCAGGGCTACAGCCCAGTCGCCCAGCGAGCGTTCCGGCCCGATGCCAAGGGACGACGCGTCGAGTATTGGGAGTATCAGTTCACACGCACGTTGGTGGCCAACCAGGTCGACGACTATGCCTTTGGGCCGGTCAGCCTGAAAGGAGTATTCGGAACGCGTGCCAATACGCGCGGCGAACTGGAGGGCGAACCGGTTTATGCCTTTGCGAAACCGCTGACGGTGCGCGTGAAGGACGTTCCCTTGGTGGGTCGACCCGATTCCTACAGCGGAGCCGTCGGGAGATTTGAAATCGGCGCGGATCTCTCGCCGCTGGAGGCCAAGGTCGGTGATCCGCTGACGCTAACGCTCTGGCTTAAAGGCGAAGGAACGCTGGACAATGCATTGGCTCCGAAACTGGATCGCGTCGCGGAGCTAACGGATCGCTTTAAGGTCTATGACGCCACGGAGGAGACGCGGGGCGACGTGCGATTGTTTACGTACAGCGTACGGCCGCGAGACACAAGCGTTACCGAACTACCAGCGATACCCCTGTCGTACTTTGACGTGGATGCCGAAAAGTATGTCACCTTGCAGACCGTCCCCATCGCGATCAAGGTGACGGAAGCCGATCGGCTGCGCGACGCGGAGATTGCGACCGCGACTCCGTCGCCCCACGCCGAGACCACGGTGGAATCCCATGTCGAAGGGATCTTTGCCAACGTGACCGACACGGGACAAATTCGCGACGAGACCGTTCGCCCCGAGCGCTGGTTCGCGGGATTGGGGTCGCTGGCGGGTCTCTTTTTGATCGTGACCTTAGTCAAACAACGCGGGGAACGATGGCGATCCGATCCCCAGCGGCAGCGTCGGCGCGGAGCCGTGACCGAGGCGAAGCAACGGTTACAAGAGGCCCGTCGTGAACTGAACGGCGGACAGATACGCACAGGCATCGAGCAACTCAGTTCTGCCCTCATCGGATTGCTTGCCGCGGCCAGCGACCGGCCGGATGGTAGTCTTACGTCGGCCGATGCCATCTCGACCGCGAGCGAACTGGGCTGCGGCGCGTCGCTTGTCGCTCGACTGCGCGACGTCCTGCAAGCTTGCGATGACGCGCGGTACGGAGCCTCCAGCGGCTCGCTCGCGGAACTGACCCAGAAAGCCGCTCGCGTGTTGGACGAACTGGTTCGCGAGCTGCGCCAACAGAGGCGACTCTCGTGAGCAAACAAGTCTGGCTTCTGGCGGCACTGCTGACCTGTGCGATTGGGTGTGGCGGCTCGGTGGATTCATCGCTGACGGAGCGGTTCCAGTCCGCACAAGCCCAATTCGATCAAGCCCGGGAGCCCGCCGAGTTCCTGCGTGTGGCGGCGATCTATCAAGAGATTCTTGACGCGGGGATTGTCTCCGGCGCGATCTTCTACAATCAAGGCAACGCGTTCATGCGAGCTGGCGAGCGTGGCCGTGCGATCGCTTGCTACCGACAAGCGAAACGTTATCGACCACGCGATCCCTTTCTGGACGCGAACCTGCGTTACGCATTGTCAGGCATTGAATCCACCTCCACGAAACCTTGGATCGAGCACCTCATCTTCTGGAGCGATTGGATTAGCTATCACGGCAAGTTTCAGTTGGGCATGGTTTGTGCGCTAGTCACGTTTGGCATGGGGTTGACGGTCGTCTTCGTGCGACTGCCGTGGGGGAAAACCGTCGCGGTCGTCATGCTGGCGATCACGCTGGCCGTGATGAGCTCGGCGGGCTACGACTGGTATCGCTTTGCCTATTTGCGGCATGGCGTGGTCGTGGAAGATGCCGTCGTCGCACGCAAGGGTGATTCGGAGAGCTACCAACCGGCGTTTACTCAGCCGTTGGCGCAGGGGACCGAGTTCTTAGTGGTGGAACAGCGTTCTGGTTGGACGTTAATCCGGCTGGGGCCCAACCAGGAAGGTTGGCTGCCGAATCCGCGGATCGTTGTTTATTGACGGCGTTGCTAGCGGACCGAATGGCCATCGATCGCAGAATCATTGGCGCAGGCGCGGGAATCTGCCGATAATCCGAAGCGAATCGATTGTATCGGTTCATGCCAGTCCATTCGCGGCAGGGGGGCCTGCTCGACATACTGGTTTCCTATCTTCGATGCGTGCTTTGCACCTGAGCCTGATCTTGGTGATGACCGTCGGCTGTTCGGCCTTTCCGGACGTCGTGCATCAGCCACAGGTTCACAATCCCTTCCCGCAGCTCAGCCGCGTCGCCGTCCTGCCGTTCTATAACCAGAGCGCCGAGCCGACGGTGGATGGGGATCAAATCGCGCTGGCGTATTACAGCGAGCTGCAACAGATTCGTGGCTTTGAAGTGGTCCCGGTGGGTGTCACCAAGAAGCTGGCCCTCGCCAGTGGCATTCAGCCTCAATCGACCGCCGACTTCCAAGAACTCGCCCGCTTCATGGATGTCGACGCCGTAGTCGTCGGATCGGTGACGGAGTTCACCCCATACTACCCGCCGCGAATGGGACTCTCGGTGCGTTGGTACGCCGCGAACCCCAGCTATCATCCGATCCCGCCCGGCTATGGATTGCCCTGGGGGACCGCCGAGGAGGAATACATTCCCGAGTCACTGGTGTTTGAGGCTGAGTTCGCGCTCGCCAAGGAACAACTCAAGACCCAAACGCCGCCGCTTCTCGATGAAGCATCCCAATTGCCGCTGGATGATCCAGCGACTTCGCCTGCGGAACTGATGCTTCCGGCACAGCAGGCATATCCGTCAGGCTTTGTCGGACCCGAAGGAATCCCCTTCGCGCACGTTCCGCAACTGCCCGCAGGTTGGCCCGATCCGCGCGGCTTTGTGCCGCCGCCACCGGGACTAATGCCTCCACCGCCGCGTCCGCAAGCCGACGCTGTGCTCTCGCATACACGACTTTATCAAGGAAATGACGCGGAATTCACCAAGCGACTGGCTACCTACGTCTACTTCCGCGATGACGCGCGGTTTGGCGATTGGCAAGCGTATCTTCAACGTAGCGACGACTTCATCCGCTTCTGTTGTCATCTGCACGTGACGGAAATGTTAACGGCGCGCGGAGGTGCTGGAAAAACACGAGTAGTGTGGCGCTGGCCGATTGGCCGATATGACCGGTAGGTCGCACGGATGGCGGCCGCGCGATCAATCCCCCGCCGCGTTGTCTTAAGGAGTGTGACACGTGACACAAGACATCAACGTACTGGCCCTCGTCAAGGGCGAAGAACGATACATCTTTCTGTTCGATGACAACAACCGCTCGGAGGCCCTCCGCACGCTCGGGCGCTATGCCTCGAATCCCGAGCTCAGCTTCAGTTGGTATGATGCGGCTGTGTTGAGCCAGAAGATTCGCCAGGTATCCGCCCCTGCGGCTGTGCCCCAGGCACGCTTTCAGTTGCCACTCCCCACCGATAAACCAGGACTCGATTAAACGACAGAGCTGGTCGCAGCTTGGAAGTTGATCGAACGTTTGCATGCAAACCGCGGTTGCTCGCTTTCTCCGCTACTTGCTCGTCGAACGCAACGCCTCCGAGTTGACGATCAAGTCGTATCGTGAAGACTTCGAGTCGTTGATCGAGTACTTGACCGAAGCCTATGGCCACCCGCCCACGCCGAGTGAGATCACACCGCTCGATCTACGCGGGTATGTGGGGGCCTTGCACGAGGCCGAATATGCCAAGGCCTCCGTCTCGCGGCGACTGGCCTCGCTGCGTAGCTTCTTTCGCTTCGCACAGCGCGAAGGACTGGTCGACAGCAACCCGGCCAAGCCGATTCGCAATCCGCGGCGCGATCGCCAATTGCCGCACTTCCTGTCGACGGACGAGATCGGCAAGCTGCTGGCCGCGCCTCCTGCGGACGATCCGATGGGGCTGCGTGACCGAGCGATTCTGGAAACGATGTACTCGGCGGGTTTGCGCGTCAGCGAAGCGGTCGGCGTGAACGACGAGGATCTCGACTTCGCCACCGGCTTGGTGCGCGTACGCGGCAAGGGAAAACGCGAGCGGCTATCGCCGCTGGGTTCGTTCGCCGTCCGAGCCGTGCGCGATTGGTTGCGGCAGCGTCAGCTTTCGCCCAAGGAACCGCAGGACGGCAAAGCGCCGATCTTCGTGAATAAGTATGGCCGGCGGCTAACCACACGCAGCGTCGGTCGGATGTTGGAGAAGCATTTGAAGGCGACGGGCTTGGACTCGCGCACAACGCCGCATACCCTGCGTCACAGCTTCGCAACGCATCTGCTCGATCGTGGGGCCGATATCCGCAGCGTGCAGGAACTGTTGGGTCATAAGAGCTTGATCACAACCCAGATCTACACGCATGTCAGCACGGCGGGACTGCGCGAGGCCTATGAACGGGCTCACCCCCGCGCGCGGTGATCTGGTCGGATTACAGGCAGCCCTTGATCACGAAGAAGACCAGGAACAGCACGGCCGCGCCGATCGTGCAGCCCCAGAATCCTGGCGAATCACCGCTGGCATAATTCGGTTCCGGCATGTTGGCGTTTCCGTTCGCGAAATAGTCTGCGTTGTTTTGATGCGGGAAGCATTATCGCACATCGAGTGACTCGAAGTACCGAAGCGCCGCTTGATACTCCGCTAGTGCCGCCGCGGGGATGATGCCGGTGCTGCGAGTCATCTCGGCTCGCACTCGTTGCAGCAGGTAGTCCTTTTCTACTTGCGTGGGACGCAGGGGTTGCCCTGGCACATCAATCCACCAAGGAGCCGTATGCGCGAAACGCAGGCGACCATCGGGGCGATCTTCCCTACAGCGCAGGCACAACCAACCGCTCGTCGCGACAGGGATCTCGGCGGAAACGTCGCTGTGGTGAGCGCCCTCGGCGGTGCGTTTTGTGTCAGGTGTCAGCGTGGTGATCACCAAACCATCCGCCATCACTTCCACCTGACGCAACGGATGCTCGCTGAGGATGCTGGCGTTGAGCGAGACTTTGCCGCCCGGAAGCGTGGCTCCCGGTGATTGGCCGTTGAGCTTGGCGAAAATCATCGGACCGGTCGTGACGAAGCTGCGCCCCGCGCGGAGACCGCTCAGCCATTTGTCGTAGCTGAACGGGCCTTCGATTTCGACATACACTCGGCTGAAGCCAGCGGGGACGGGATGGACGCCGCTGGCGGTGCCGGCTGTGGGGACCAAGCGGAATCCAGCGTCAAGCAGCGTGTAGTATTGGCCAAGCGTGTAGGCCAGCCAGTCATATTCGTCGCCTCCCGTGCCTCCTCGAGGTGGCTGAAGGAAGGCGGGCGCAGCCGTATTCCAGGTTGTGAACCCGAACTCCGTGCGCCATAGGTGATTGTTCGCCAGTTCATACAGCGTGGCACCGGACATGTGGGGCAGCGTCATGCCGAAGGGCCAGTCCAATTTATCCATGTCCAGCACCGCTCCCTCGAACCGCGCCTGCTCGGCGACCGGCCGCCAGTTGGGAACTCCCTTGTCGAACACAGTACGATGATTGAGGATGAAGAGCGCCCCGAGTGTGTGTCGGTGCTCGCCGACGGTGAAGATTTCGTACTCGGTGTTGCGCGGCCAGATGACGTGCGTCGCATCGACTTCGATCAGCCGATCCGGAATCTCGCCGTCTTGGTTCTTATTTCCTTGCGACGGGGGCGTGAAGGCTTGGGTGACCCAATAAGTTAGCGGCATGGCCACATTCAGATCCTCGGCCTGCATCACCACCGGGAGCTCACGCAAAGTACGATGCAGATGCGTCTCGCCGCTGAACCAGCCGCGTTCCGCCATATTCACCCAGCGACGCAGGGCTACGGTTTGCGGTGGCATTTGCTTGTCGTCCGCCAGCACGACGCTTAGCGTTTCTGGAAAGTACTCCTTGCCTCGTTCAATGGTCACGGTGTACGTTCCCGCTGGCAGATGCTCGGCGATGAAGGGACGTGCGGGCACGCTCGTGTGAT
The DNA here is from genome assembly GCA_041746275.1 of Pirellulaceae bacterium. GTDB lineage: Bacteria > Planctomycetota > Planctomycetia > Pirellulales > Pirellulaceae. The sequence continues at coordinate 7,502 of JBGTHH010000290.1, forward strand.
GCTCGATCGAGCGCGTATTCACCCAGTTTCGCCGCTCGTAAGTGACTCCGTCGATGGGGCCAAGTGCTCGGACAAAATGCCGCGTGCCCGAGTCGACGTGCTCCACATACACGCGGGCCGCGATGGGCTGACTCGTCATCGCGTCTACTACGGACAGTGTGAATTCCGCAGCCAGACCGCGTGCATCCAGGGCGATGATCAATAGTAAGGCGATGCCACGTTTCACGGTCTTATGCCTACCTCTGTCCTCGCCTCATGAATCGCGACCAGCACGGCTCCATCGTCGCGGGCGTGAGTGCGTCTCAGTGTGACCAACGGGAGTTACCGAACGTGAACCAGTATCCGTCGCCACTCCCAGGGAATCAATCCGTCAATGAAAGAGGAGGTTCAAGACGGGGCGTCGTTCTGCTCGATGGGCGTGCCGGTGACTGAGGCTCGAATCAATTACACTGGGGGCGTAAGTCGAGACTGCCTCCGCAACGTTTCGACGGCCGCCGTGACGGCTAGCGAATCTGGTGCCTTTTCGCCCCACTCTTGCCAAAAGTTGCGAGTTTGACTCAGTGGTTCGATTGTTGGGAAATTCAATTTGATCCGGGCAGGAAGAAGGATCGCGTCGCCTAGAAGAAGAGCCTCGCCTGTGTCGAGGAGCGGCAGGCCGTCGAGAGCACCCGCAAGCGAATCGGGCATGAGACGGCGGACGACGTTCTGGTCCTCATCGTTGGTCAGGCGGAGGATCAGAAAGTTGTTGCACTGGCTTAGAATTGTACGACTCACGTCGGAAGGGCGTTGGCTGACCACCAGCAGGGACACTCCGTACTTCCGACCTTCCTTGGCGATCCGCTCGAACGAATATAGAGCCTGTTTTTCGACGGCATTCGCGTCATTCCTGACCGGCAGATACAGGTGTGCTTCGTCGCAGACGAATACAAATGGCGTCCGCTTCTCCGCGTCCATCCAAAATTGCACGTCATAAAGAAGCCGAGCGAACACGCCTGTGACGACGGGAAGCACGTCCGACGGCACCTCGGAAAAATCCACGACCTTGATCCCGTATTTCCCATCGACGG
>JBGTHH010000291.1:0-4683 GCA_041746275.1 Pirellulaceae bacterium
GCCGATAGATAATGCCCAGCGGTCGCACGAGCTTGGCATCCGAAAGTGGACGCGCGACGAGGGTTCCCGCCGCGACTTCCCGAGTGACTGTCGGTTCGGGCAGCAGGCTGACTCCCGCATTGATCTCAATGGCCCGCTTGATAGTTTCCGTATTGTCAAACTCCATCACGTTTTGCACGGCCACGCCCTGAGCCGCCAACGCCTTGTCGACCTCGACACGGATGCGCAAGTTCTCGTCAAAACCGATGAACTCCTGACCATCCAGTTCGCCCAGTGCAATCGTCGCATGACGTGCCAACGGATGCTCCGGCGCGCAGACAAATACCATCGGCTCGTCACGCCAGGCAATCGCCTTGACCGTGCGCGAGTCGCGCGGGTAGCTCACCAAGCCCAAGTCGACGACGTCATTGCGAATCAATTCGTAAACGCGATCCGGATGCTGGTACTGAAGATGCACATTGGCTTTGGGATGCTGGCGCATGAAGTCCTGCACGAAGCGGCTCATGTGGCTGAGTCCGACGGAGTAAATCGACGCCACGCTCACGCGCCCCGCCACTTCCTCGTGCAGGGTACGCACCTCTTCCTCTAAGGCGCTGTAGCGTTGGACGAGCCGTCGACAGCCGTCGTAATAGACTTGACCTTCCGAGGTCAGCACAAAGGGTCGCTTGGATCGGTCCAGCAGTTTCACTCCCAGATGCTCTTCCAACTGATGCACCATCTGGCTGGCCCCGGACTGCGAAATCCCGTTCTCGTCCGCCGCGCGCGAGAACGAGCGACGTCCGACAATGTCGCAGAATACCTTAAGGTGCTTGAGGTGCATGACAATCTGGCTAAATCAGAAGAGCAAATAGAGCGATTCAGCAGAATCAGAAACGAGGATGCTAGATTATTCTCGAATTCCGCGTTCGTCAACAACCCAGGGCAGGATTTTTCTTTCCTGGGAGGCGTCGCCGGGGCGGGTGGCTCTGAACCTTGAACCTTGAACCTTGAACTTGGAACTTGAACTAACCCTCCTCTCACACGGACCCCCCAACCTCCCGAACCATCTAGGATTATTTGAGAAAATCACCGCCAGAGGCTATCATGGACCACCACCTTGGAGTGATACTTAAGGGCGGCAACGCAAATCATTGGGCTCAATTCTCGGGGGGGAGCGAAAACCATGGCCAAGCATGCCTTGTTGATTGGAGTGAATCGGTATCAGATTCCCGGCGCCGATTTGCGGGGATGTGTGAATGATGTGGTGAACATTCGCGGCATGTTGACCAAGTTTTTCGGATTCGACGCGGGCCACATCCAGGAGCTGACGGATGACGCGGCCACGACCAAGAGTATGCAGCGCGGGATCAGCAGTCTGGTGAAAAAGGCCAAGCGAGGCGACGTCTTGCTGCTGCACTTTTCTGGACATGGATCGAACGTGCCGGATGACGACGGCGATGAAGCCGACTTTCGCGACGAGATCCTGTGTCCGACTGATTTGGATTGGAAGAAGCCGTTGACCGATGACTGGCTGCGCAAGACCTTCGACACCTTGCGGGCGGGCGTGAACCTGACCGTGATCTTCGATTGTTGTAATTCGGGGACGGCCACGCGCGCCATTGCTCCAATCGACGTGCCGATCAAAGAGCGCTACCTGCCCAGCCCTTGGGACTTGATGGCCGTCGAGTCGCATCGCAAGCTGCGCGGCAAGTTGCGCGAGGGGATGCGGGCGCTGAGTCGCCAGTCACCACGCACGCGCAGTTCCACCGTCGACGTCGTGCAGGCGAAGATTCCGGAAGTGCTAATCACCGGGTGCCGCGCCGACCAGACTTCGGCGGACGCGATGATTCAAGGCAGCTTTAACGGCGCGCTCACCTATCACTTGGTAGCCGCCTTGAACGCCAAGCGAGGCCAACTGACATATCGCGAGCTCCACAAGGACGCGAGCAGTCGAATTCGCCAGGGTCGCTTCACACAGGTCCCACAACTGGAAGGACTAGCGGAGAACCTGGATCGAGCATTCTTGCAGCCGTTTTAGGGTTGGAGTTCCGGCTTTAGCCGGTAATGGCCAGCCTGAAGGCTGTACTCCAGCCTGCATTCTTAGTCGTGACAGAGCACTAGTCGGGTTTTTTTCATCAAGTAGGTGCCGCATGGCTAAACGCAAATCCGCCACAGCCTCCACGTCGTCCCGCACTCCTCAACCTGGATCCACGACCGGTGCGCGACCCAAACGGAAGAAGTGGACCTTCCTGTTCTACATGTGCGGAGACAATGACATCCTGGATGGTTGCATCGCGGATGATTTGGCGGAGATCTTTCGCGTGGGCAGTTCAGCCGATGTGCATGTGGTCGTGCAATGCGATCGACGCGCGGGAGCGCGGCGCTACGTGCTTCCCGAGGGTCCGTCGGCGGATCCGCCGTTTGAACCGACCTTCGATCAATTGCGTGTGAACACCGGGGACCCTCGCGAGGCGATCGACTTCCTACGGTGGGGACTCGAGCAGGCTCCGTCGGACCATGTCGCCGTGTTCATTTCCGGGCTGGGCATCAACCCCGGTTACGTCGCCGAGATCTTGACGCCTCAGGAGACGCGGCGAGGCCTCACGGGCTCGACGGAAACGCGCATTCAACAGCGACTCTTTTCCATCTGTCATGACCAGACCAGTTGCGATGCGCTAGAAGCCCATGATTTGAGTGAGATTCTGGCGGATATCACAGGACCTGAGGTGCTCGACCGCCCCATCGATTTAATCGGCTTCGATCTCGGTGCCGCCGCGTTTGTCGAGATCGCCTACGAAATGCAGGGTCTGGTCGAGATGATGGTCGCCTCGCAACGTCCTCTGCCGGACAACGGTTGGCCGTACGACAAGTTACTCCTGTGCTGGCAGGACGCGTTGCACGCAGGCCAAGACACTCCCGCGGAACTTGCCACAACCATCGTCGACACCGTGGCGGACGAATACCCCGATTCAAGTGACGACGTGCGGATTGTGGCGTTGAACCTGGAAGCTCTGGAAGGCGTGGCTCGCGCGCTGGATACGATGTCGCTCGCCATCATGCAGAACCTGGGGGACTGGCACGTCTTGAACGCCATTCAAACTGCGGGTGCCAAGACTAATTGGGTCAGCTCCCAGATGCCTGACAAGTCCCTGCAGCCCGAGCATACCCCGGCAAAAGCGGATTTTCTGCCGGCCGTCGATTTACTGGAGATTTTAGAGAATGCCTATCTCGCCATGCACAAGGAGGCTCCGCTAACTCCCGAAGCCTATGGACAACGGTTCCGCATCGAGCACCTACGGGATCTGATCGCCACGGCCTTACCCTTGCTTAAGAAGTCGCATGACGGCGAATCCCCGTTGGTCCTGCATGCCCGCCCACGAGCCCATCATGGCTTATCGATTCTGATGACTCCGCCGCGGTCGCCACGACAGATCAAGGCGGAGACCGGGCATCACTTCAGTCTGTCCAATTCGAACTACATGGAGTTGCGTTTCAGCCAGCGAGTGCATTGGGCCGCCATGATGGGCGTGTTCAAGCTGATTACCGAGAAACCGCACACGCTCTGGCGTTTGATCAGCTCGGTGTTAGTCGACGCCAGCGGTCCCGCGCGCGACGCGCTGTTGCACCGTTTGGTCAGCAAGGAATCGGTGATCGATCAGCTCCAGCAACAGTTCCGGTCGATCAGTACCGATGCGGCGCTGACCTTGTCCCTAGAACCCAAGCAGCCGCTCGACGCGGGCGAGGGACGTGAGTATCTGCTGCGATTGGAGTCTTCGCTCGAGGGGGCCACGGTCGCGGAACAGACCAGCCGCGTGTATCAAACCAGCGTCGACGCGGCTCTCGAAGGACTTGAAGCCCTGCTGCAAGATCCGCTGGGTGCCGACAACGTCAATCGACAACTCGAATCGCTCGGCCGAACGCTCGGCGAGGACTTGATTCAGCGACTGGAAGACCGCCTGTATCGCGAACGGCAGACCTTGGTAAATAGCTCGGGAGGCATCCCGCATCTACGGCTGCAAATTCCACGCGAGCTGATGCGTTACCCGTGGGAGCTGATGCACGATCGTTACGGCATGCTCTGCGAACGGTTCGCCTTCGGTCGCCAAGTGTTCATGGATGCCGAATACGCTCGGCGCCGTTCGGCTCGGGAGCCGAGTGAGATTCGCGTGTTGATCATCGGCGATCCCCAATTCGATCCCACGTTCGTCGAGCAGTTTCACCAACGCTACGGCCTGCGACCGGCGCAATTGCCGGGAGCGCGGGACGAGGCCGTCGCCGTGCATGAGGCGTTCCAGCAGCTCAACGCCGAATTGGCGGGGATGCCGCCGGTTGTGGTGCGAACCATCATCGGCCAGCGTCTCAGTTGCCTCGAAATGCGGGAGCTGTTTCGGAGCGGCCGATTCGACATCATCCATTTCGCAGGCCACGCCCACTTTGTTCAAAGCGATCCCGAGGACAGTGCTTGGATGCTGAGCGACGGACTGCTGCATGCCCGCGACATCCGCAACACACTGGCGTGGACCGAGTCGCCTCCATGGTTGGTGTTCGCCAATGCGTGCGAAGCGGGCATGGACGCCGGGCGGACGGTCGGACGCTATCAGGGCGATGTCTTTGGGCTGGCCACCGCCTTCATCAATCAAGCGGTCGCTGCCTATATCGCGCCGCTGTGGCCCGTCGACGACGAAGTGGCCACGGAACTCGCCA
>JBGTHH010000292.1:0-4508 GCA_041746275.1 Pirellulaceae bacterium
AATCAAACAGCCGCGACACAGCTCCGAAGTTATCGAAAGATTAGAGAAACAACTGCTTCGCGCACGCACTCGCCACGGAATCGAGGAACCGTCGCTGACCAGGTAGAATCCCATCTGGCCGCGCGGTGCTTCGGTCTCCAAATAGACTTCGCCTTTGGGCAACTTGTGCGTTAACTTGATCGGCACGCCCCAATCGCCGCTGGCCGTGCTGTAGCGATCAATCGCATGCCGCACGATATCGATGGCTTGTACAACTTCGAGCATGCGGACGTAGAAGCGATGCCAACAGTCTCCCAAGACCGCTTCCCGCGGAACGGGAGGATAGTTGTGGTCACGCGGATAGTGACCATCTTTTTCCACAATGACCTCGAACGCGTAGCCGTCATACATTTCGGTGTAGCGAGCTTCGCCGTCACGACGCAGATCGTAATCAACGCCACTGCCGCGCAAGACAGGGCCCGTGCAGCCGTAACCGATGGCCATGTCCGCAGACATTACCCCAATATTCGCCGTCCGCTTAATGAAGATCGCATTGGTTGTCAGCAGTGCGTGATATTCCTGAATCACCGGCTCGAACTGATTCAAAAACGCTTCGCACTTTCTCAGCCATCCCTGCGGCAGATCCGCCGTCGCGCCACCGGGCGTAATGTAGCTGTACGTCAGTCGCGCGCCGCAAGCTTCCTCAAACAGATCCAGGATCTTCTCGCGCTCGCGGAACGCATACAAAAACGGACTAAAGGTTCCCAGGTCGAGCCCGTAAGCACCCATGCCCACCAAGTGACTCGCGATGCGCCCCATCTCGGCGATAATCACACGCAGGTGCTGGGCTTTCTCGGACAGTTCGTGCTCAATCAACTTCTCCACACACAGCGACCAGCCGAGATTCATGTTCATCCCGGCCAGGTAATCCATGCGGTCGGTGTAAGGGACCCACTGTCGCGGCGTCAGATTCTCGCCGATCTTCTCGGCACAGCGATGCAAATACCCGATGTGCGGCTCGACTTCGGAAACGATCTCACCATCCGTGCGCAGCACCAGTCGCAACACACCGTGCGTGCTCGGATGCTGCGGCCCCATATTGACGAGCATCTCGTCGGTCCGCACGTCAAATTCAATGATCCTTGGATCGTCAACCTGAGCTGTCATGTTCCCGTCCTGTTGTGACTATCTGCCGCGAATCCCGTGATAATCCAAGGGCAACTCGTAGTCCTTACGGAGCGGATAGCCCACCCAATCCTCTGGACAGAGAATGCGACGCAGATTCGGATGCCCCGTGAAATGCACACCACACAAATCGAAGACTTCGCGTTCATGCCAGTCCGCCGTTGGCCAAACACCATATAGGGACGGCAGTTCGGGCAACTCACCCTCGACATCATCCTTCCAGCGCGGCAGCATGACCTTCAATACCAACGAATGCTTATGTACCGTGCTCGACAGGTGATAGACCACTTCGAGATGCGGTTCCCAGCCAGCCTTCTCGGCCTTCTTGGGATCGGCCATGAAGTAATCGACGCCGCTGATGCAATTCAGAAAGTTCATCCGCAGTTCGGCGTCATCTCGCAAGAACCGACAAACCTCGACCAACCCCTCGGGAGCGACCTCAATCCACGGATCGATTGCTTGCAGGTTCGCACCCGTGATCTTCTCGCCAAATCGTTGCGACAGCCGATCAACTAGACTCTGTCCACTCATGAATTCGAGTTACCCGCGAAGCACTCGGCTTCGCCAAAGAAGGACTTGTTGTTACGCCGACAACGCCGATTCTTCCACCGTCTCTTCGAGCGGCGAACCGCGGTATCGATGAGCTCGCTCCTCGCCAACCGCCCGCACCCAGTCCAGGTCACCCCGCTTCCAGACGTAAGCGAAGCCCACAAGCAGCACAGCGAAAAACACGACAATATCCACGATCGTCACGAGTGCGAGCTGACGTGCTCCTTCTCGCGAAACCTCCTCGGCAATCACCGCCTTATCCGTGACCTCGCCAATCGTCGATTGCAGGCTGACAGGAATCGTCGTGGCCACCTCGGGTCGCCGCACGCCCATCTCCTGATAGAGCAGACGCCCTGAATCGGTTAACTCAACCCCACTCTCCGTCGCCACCGTGGCGACAAACTCCTGATCCATCATGTGCGTCGCCTTGCCGAAGACCGTGGCCCAGGGGAAGAACAACGCGACTTCCACGTCAAAGATAATGAACAACAGCGCGACCACATAGAACCGCAAGTCGAACTGCACAAAGCTGGAGCCAATCGTCGGTTCGCCACACTCGTAGATTTCAAGCTTTTCCGCGTGCGGGTCATGCGGCCGAACGAAACGCCCCACAAGGAGATTGACAAACAGGAAGATAATGCCCACGCCAGCAAAGAGAGCTAGGTAAGCCACAATTCCGAGCGAGGAAGCGAAGGCTGGAGACATCGAGTGCCTGGCATTCTGCAGGATGGAAGCTGAGAGAATAAGACTCGAATTGTAGGCGCGGACACCGATCTTGCAAGACACCAACCGAAGCAAAACCGAACTCGTCGCCTACACGTCCAGTAAGCCATCGCTGGGATTCGAATCAGCCACCGAACCAGCCGTCAGCGATTGGCGTCCCGCGAAGCCCGAATCAAGATCATGCCAGAAAAGAACCTCCGGTTCGTCATATTTCCAGCAGAGATAGACCAGCTTGCCATCCAGCATGGCGGGAAAATCCACCAGACCAGCCGTGGCACTCTTGGGCTCGACGCCCAGTTCCAGTAACTCATGGAGAAATCCATTGAGCCGCTCGCCTTCCTTCTCGAGTTCCAGCTCAGCTTGACCCACCTCGGCTTGATAAACATCCGAGGCGTCCGTCGTCCGACCTCGCTTGAGCTGATTCAACCGATCCCGACGTTCGACCAAATTCCGCGCGAGCTCGACCAAGTCGCCAACTATCATACGAACCAAAGGGAGCCGAGCGTTCGCCTCCTCCAAGGTGAAGATCTTGACTGGGTTGTATTGTCGAGTCGACATGACGAGAGCTCGCAGTTTCGCTGACCAACAGACTAATAATATAAGTCTACTACTGATTCGGACCCCCGTGAACAGGCTGCACGAGAACTTTTGACTCCGCGACCGCTGTGGGATTGAGAGTGCTGCGACCCCAGGCCACATCCACGGGCAATCGCGAGAAATCCACGATGCATCCATCTCGACTGTAACAGCTCAAATCGTGCGTCGCGCCCATGAAAATGCAGTCGACAGGACAAGGCTCGACACACAACGCACAGAACATGCACTTCGAATAGTCAATCGCGAAGCCTGTGATCTTGAAGCCCTTGCCACCCTCGACTCGTTCCTTGCCAATGTAAATGCAGTCGACGGGACAGGCCTTGGCACACTGGTCGCAGGCGATGCAAGTCGTCAGATCGTACCGATGAAAGCCGCGATACCGAGCGGCCACAGGCACCGGCTTCTCGGGATACTCGAACTGCTCGGTGAACGTTCCTCGATCCGCTCGGTAAGTAATGAGCCAGTACCGCAATGTGACCCACATACCATGGATCACGGTGTACACGGCCACGCCAACATTCCTAAACCAGTCCAACATCGGGATCGCCTATTAGATAGATGAAGTCCGAAAACTGTCTGAATTATAGGGAGCTGCCGCTACTCCGCAAGCGTCAAACCTGTGCTGTTCACGACTGAATTCCGACAAGATTCCAGGTCGAGACACACTCATTCAGCTCAAGGAAGGCGGATCTCAAATTCAGGGAATCGATGGTGATCGCAAGCACCAATCGACCCGAGTGGCATTGCTTGACTGAGCCGCATATTGGCCGTGATTGCCAATAAACCCTAGTTTAGAACTTGTGAATTCCCAAAAGTCCGGCTCCCTGTGACTGGCCAGCGAGACCACCTCTTCGATTCACTGGTTTCATCATAAATGATTTACCAAACAACACTTATGAGAAGTAACGAGATGAAGCATGGACGCCTGTCAAAATGCGATGTTCGGGGGGGCTCCGGAGGAAATAGCAATCGTAGGTCAAGCCCTCGCGGAATTCCGTTGAAAATTCTTGACTTGGACCGGGGTTTGCTTGACTACGCTAAGCCAGCACGTAGAGTGGAAGGGTGACAGGTGGTGTGCGCAAGCAGTGATATGGCTAGAGTTTGAGAACAATTGCATTTTCAAAACAGCGCGGTCTCAAGAATTCTCTGACACCGCTGATTGAATAAGGACCGTCAGGCCAGTCCGCCGTTACGAGAGCGGCAGCGTTACAAGGAATGGACGATGTTAGTTTTATCGCGAAAGAAGAACGAGAGTATTGTCATCAACAATGACATTACGATTGTCGTGGTCGAGATTCGAGGCGACAAGGTACGTCTGGGTGTCGAAGCGCCCAAGGAAGTGCCCGTTCATCGTCGCGAAGTGTACGACGCCATCAAGCGGAACGAGCAGACTCCCGTTGATGGAGATTCGCCCACCGAGAGTAACGGCTAAGCTACTTCTTCCTCTGCTCCTTGGCCTTCTCACGCCCCCTAGC
>JBGTHH010000293.1:0-4716 GCA_041746275.1 Pirellulaceae bacterium
TTGCCATTGGCGAGGTTCAAGAAATCGTAACGCTTCTCTAAAGGAACAATCCAGCGGTTGAGCAGCTCGTCAGTACTCATGCGTTGCCGACCGAAATCGTCGATCACCAACGTTCCGCAATTGCTCTTGAGCTGGAGCGGAGCTTCGCTGATGCCTGTGGATGTGTTGAACACAACTTCCAAGGCGCTCATCGTCAATTCACCGCCCACGACAATCGTGGGCCGTTTAATCCGCACCCACCGCTTATCCACTTTGTTCTGATCGAGCAAGCCTTGGTGGCTCGCGAGCGGCGCTTCCTCGTGACACATCGGGTCGTACAGACGCAGGATCTCGCCATCGATGCCGATGGCCCGCGGCAGCCAGATCGTCTCGCCAAATGCCTTGGTAACCCGCTCGGCGATGCTGGTCTTGCCGTTGCCGGGAGCTCCAAAGAGGAACAGGCCTCGACCGGAGTTGATGGCAGGCCCCAAACGATCTAGCATCTTTTCGTTGATGAGCAGATCGGAAAATGCCTGTTTCAAATCGTCGACGGTGGGATGTTGCGTGGCCAGCGATTGTTTCGCGACGCTGGCGAAGTAGTCTAACAAGGAGACAGGAGCCGCTCCGAAGTAAGTACAGTGTTCGGCCAATCGCCGCGCCCGTTCGCGCCCCGTATCCGTGAGTTGATAGAGATAGTCATTCATCGGTGCCGAGCCGCGATAGCCGAGCAATTGCTCGTTCTTCATCCGCTGTAGCAGTTCATCGACCAACACGAACGGTAGCTTCAAGTGATCGGCGATCAAACGCCCGACCGAGTCTCCCCGCCCCAACAGCAACTTCAGGATCAGACCCTCGACGTCGCTCTCGCTCAGCCCCGCGGCAGTCCATGACACGGGCTCCAGCGGGATGAACGAATCGTCCGCCACGGCCTCCGTTCCCGTATGCGCCGCGGTTCGGGGGAATGCGGCCGCACGTTCGGCTTTCAGCGTATTGATCTTTTCCAACAGCGACTGCAGCTTCGGATCCGTTGCCGCCGGTGCCGGTCGGCGCGTCGTTTCGGTGTGAGAAGGACGGGGGGCTGCGACGCACGCGGGTTCTGCAGAATTGTCCGCGGATTGGGACAGTCGTTCGAGCAAGCTGGCGGAGTGATCTGACATTGGCAAAGCAATTGAGGGACGAGCTAAGGGAACGCGAGCGAACGCCAAGCAACCCTACTTCGATTGCCCAGTCGGGTCAAACGGATGGTGACTATCCGACGGAGTTTCCCGTCATCACGAGTCTCCTCACGCGGTTTGGGTCGACTCGATATGGAATTCCCAGCCGACCCAAGCGAGTTTCATGAACTATGTTTCAGAAGATGGGGCAGGATTTCAGGAGACGGGGCAGAAGTATCTTGAATCGTGCAGCGTTCGCCAGTCAGCTTGACGCCATCGGAATACAACCATGCCCCGCTCCGCAACTCTTTTGTCGCGCTGCCGCACGTTCTCAATCGAGACCAATCGTGAGCTGGTCTCGCAGTCGACGGCCCATCAAGTCGCGTTGGAACGACTCTTTCGCACCATCGGACAACTATCGCAGCTTCCCGTAATCGCGGAACGCATCCTGAGCTTGAGCAGCGACCGGCACGCCACCACCCACGACATCGTGGAGATCATTCAAACCGATCCGGCACTCACGGCCAGTACGTTACGACGCATCAATTCGACTTACTTCGGACTCAGCCGAAAAATCAATAGTCTGCCGATGGCCGTGACGTTGCTTGGCTTCCGCGAGATCCGCAATATCGCCTTGACGGTATTCATGGCGAGGTTCTTTGATCAACCGGCGGTGTATGGAACTTACAATCGCGAGACGCTTTGGCATCACTGTTGCGCGGTGGCAATCACGGCGCGGAAGCTCGCCCGCGTGACCGGAGCGGCTCCCCAAGCGGAAGCTTATGTCGCTGGCCTGTTGCACCATGTGGGCACGATTCTGATCGAACAGCACTTGCGTGGCCACTTCTGCCAAGTCCTGGATTTGGTGGGAACCCATCAGCCGACGCATGTGGTCGAACGTGAAGTCTTGTCGTTCGATCAGTCGCAACTGAGTGAATACATCGCCCGTCAATGGAACTTTCCCGAACCGATTTGTGCGGCCTTGCGGTATTACGCGTTTCCCGAGGCCTACTCGGGGCCCCATGAAAAGCTGGTCTACGTGGTTTCGGTCGCCAACTACTTGTGCAGCCGAGCGGGTCTGCCCTCGCTGGGCGTGCATAATGTGGCCTCTCCGTCGGATCGAGCCTACGCTTCGCTCGGGCTGGACCGCGTCGCGCTGGCGATTATATGGGACGAGATTCAGGCCAACGTCTTGGACGCCGCCGCGCTATAAATCGTCCGGATAATTCGTCCGATGCCCGACGCGACGTGCTGCGGAACGGAAGTCCGCGCGGATCAGCGTCAGCGCCCGGCACCGCGAATCCCCGGTTTTGCAACTGGTGTGGGATGCGTTACAATGCTGCCACGCATCCGCAATAGCCTACCCCCTTCTCCCACCGGACAAGCATGATGAATTCCCAAAGCATCGCTGTGATGACAGCCTGTGTGGTGTCGTTGTTGGCCTGGAACCAAGTTAGCGCCGAGCGCGTGGAAGTTCCACCCCTGGTTGCGAAGTTGCAAGCGGTCGGCCCGTTCGGCGACGGACATTTGGAAGCTTCGCAGGCCTGGCGAGCACTGGCAAAGGCCGATGCCGAACAATTGCCGGAGATTCTGGCTGGTATGCAAGGTGCCGGTAAGCTGAGCGAGAACTGGTTCCGCGCCGCAGTCGAAGCGATCGCTCAGCGCCATTTAAAACAAGGCGGTACGTTGCCGGTGGCCGCGTTGGAGGAATTCTTAGCCGATACGAAGCAAGCTCCCCGCGCTCGACGACTTGCCTATGAATTGATCGCGGGCGTGGACGAGACGGCCGAACAGCGTTTGATTCCTGGCTTGTTAAACGATCCCAGTTTGGAACTGCGTCGCGATGCGGTTGTCCATGCGTTGGAGCAGGCCGCAGCCGAGGAAGAAGCGGGCCGCAAGGAGGCCGCGATCGCGGCGTACCAACAAGCGTTTCAAGCGGCGCGGGAGCTGGAACAAATCAAGTCCGCCTCCCAAAAGCTACGTGGCTTTGAGCAAGCGGTCGACGTTCCACTGCACATGGGCTTCGTGATGCACTGGCATCTGATCGGACCCTTCGATAATACCGAGAAGCGCGGATTCGACGTCGCGTATCCACCCGAGCAAACCATCGACTTCGCGGCAACCTATCGAGGTAAAGTCGGCGACGTCCGCTGGGTGGAACATCGTACGAGCGACGAGTATGGGATCGTCGATCTCAACGTGATTTTCGACCGCCCCAAGGAAGGCGACAACTTTAAGCTGACCGACGAGCATAAGGGTGCAGTGGGCTACGCCGTTAGCACATTTGTCTCCAACCGCGAACGCGAGGTGGAGTTTCGCTTGGGTTGTATCAACGCCAACAAGATCTGGCTCAACGGTGAATTGCTGACGGCCAACGAAGTCTATCACGCGGGCATGGAAGTCGATCAGTATGTGGCTCATGGCAAACTGCGATCCGGAAACAACCAGATTCTGGTCAAGGTTTGTCAGAACGAGCAAAGCGATTCGTGGGCACAACGATGGCAGTTTCAATTGCGTGTCTGCGACGAACTGGGTACAGCGGTGCTCTCCCAGGATCGACCTCTCCCACAAACGGCGGCTAAGAGCCTGTCCAAAAAGGGGTCTGACCCTTTGGAGGCGAGTCGATTTCACTCGGTTTTTGTCCTCGCCGGAGAGGGTCTGACCCCTTTTCGGACAGGCTCTAAGTAATTCCATGCCCACGAGCCTGTTGAAAAGCAACTGACCCTGTAGTGACCCGGTGAGCGGCAGGACCATTTTCCGCAAGGTTGCTAACCCAAACGCAAAGGATTCATTCGGATGTCTCGATTGTCCTCATGTTTGACGGCCACATTATTACTCGTGCTCTGTGGTGGAGCCGACTGGTTGCAGTTCCGTGGCCCGAACGGTGCCAGTTTGTCGGCAGATGTCGCTCCACCCGATACTTGGAGCGAGACCGAAAACATCGCTTGGAAAGCCTCGCTTCCAGGACGCGGGGCCTCGGGGCCGATCGTCGTGAAGGGCCGGACCTTCGTGACTTGTTCGAGCGGTGTTAAGCAGGATCGTCTGCACCTGCTTTGTTTTGATAACAATGATGGCTCGGAAGTGTGGCATCGCGAGTTTTGGGCCACCGGTCGCACGCTCACCCATCCCTTCAGTGCGGTCGCCGCACCGACACCGGCTAGCGATGGCGAACGCATTTTCGCTTTCTACTCTTCCAACGACCTGGCTTGCTTGGACCTGGACGGGAACCTGCTCTGGTATCGTGGTCTCGCGTTTGATTATCCGAAAGCCGGTAACGACATTGGCATGGCCTCCTCGCCTGTCGTCGTGGGAAAGACGGTAGTCGTGCAAATCGAGAGCCAAGGCGACTCTTTCGCCGCGGGACTCGATGTGGCTACGGGCGAGACACGTTGGCGCGTCGATCGCGAACGCGGAGCCAATTGGGTTTCTCCCATCGCACTTCCCGGTCAGCGTGACGGAGTGCAGGTCCTACTCTTGCAGGGTGCCTCGGGTTTGATCGCCCACGACGCGCTCACTGGCGACGAGCTGTGGCGCTACGATGTACCTTGTTCGACGACGCCGTCGGTGGCCGTGAGCGACGACC
>JBGTHH010000294.1:0-5491 GCA_041746275.1 Pirellulaceae bacterium
GGAAGTCGAGATGCCCCGCAAGCTCGCCAGTCGCGGCGTGCTTGTGTCCACTAGGAAAAAGCTCGTCGAAGAACGAAAAACCGCATAGTACAAAACGGCTTACGAAGAAAATAGTCTGACGTAACACTGGAAGATCCGTTACAAATGTCCCGAAGTTGTTGAATTCGGAATCACTGTCTTCAGTCCCAATGCCACCGTCGAACTGCTGATCGATCGTGCCATAGTTGTCGAAGTACGAATGGTTGTTCAGACGAATATGACCATGGGTCCAGGTAATTGTCTGACCGGCCGGATTGATGTAACGAAACCCGCCCTCCAGATAATGGTCGACGTAGGCGTAGGTGATTCCATTGAGCACCGCACCGCCATGTGACGTCAGACTTCCCTGGCCGGCGACACCTCGCAGCGCCGTGGGTCCGTTACCGGTCGTCCACGTGAACAGTCCGCTAACATCGATGTCTCCAGAACCCCCAAACGTTCCCGACACGCTCAGGCTGCCAGCAATGACCGAAGTAGATCCGACGAGCAGAGTCCCGCCAGCGATGTTTAACGACGCAAAACTGGTCAGGCTTTTGATCGAGGTGTCGCCGCTCGAATAGACAACGGTGAAGTCGTTCTCGTCCAAGTTAATCGTCACATCGTCCTCAGCGGTCGGCAACTCGTCACCGCTCCAGTTCAGGGCGTTGTTCCAGTCGAAGTCATTTCCTCCGCCATCCCACGTGATCGCGGCCAGCAGCTTGCGCGTTTCGAGTTGCTCGACCAAGATCGGCCGAAAGAAGCGGCGGCGCTGTTCACGGCGTCGATCTTCACGGTGGCGACGTGATCGCTGGGCCCACTTAAAAGCATTCAAACCACTCAACCAGGACGCCGCGCGCATTGCTTTCGCCTTTCACTATCGGAGCACGGGAAATTCGCCCTCTCGGCTGCGACCTACCCCGAATGAGCAGGTGGCACCGAGTCACCAGGGACTCTGTCACCAACAGTGCGAAATCGACAAGGCGAGTACCCAGAAGATTTTCAAGAATTGAGGGAGATTTCGAGAATCTCTGAAAATGGGCTCATGGCCCGGAGGCGTCCCAGACCATCACTTCGCTGCCGCCGCTGGCCGTTTTGGCGGCGGCGAACAGCCGTTTCCCATCGGCGGCAAACCACAGGCCCTGGGTTTCACCGGTCAAGCCGAACAAATCCATCAAAGGGAGGCCGGTGGCCATATTCCAAAGGCGGACCTCTCCTGAAACGCTGGCCGTGGCCAGCGTCTGGCCGATTGGCGAAACGGCACTATGGGTTGGAATCTGGTGATGACCATGCAGGATTAAACTTGCTTGATTCTCGGCAAAAGTCCAAAGCTGAATTGTCCAGTCGATCAGTCCAATGACGACGCCGTCGTTTCCTGGCAGGAGTGCGGCGTGGGAAATTTGTTTTCGAGGTTCCTGAAAGCGTGGAAGAATCTCCTTTCCCGTTTTGAAGTTCCAGCGGGTAAGAAGCGTTCCCTGGGAGATGAGCACCACCGAATCGTCCAAAAACTGCACGATTCGACGCGGCCCGTCCGGGTGGCCCAAGGCTGTCCTCGGGAACTGAAAGCCATCGCTTTCGGTTTCCAGATCCCACACACCCGACATGCACGAACTGACGACGGAATCAACGGTGTTTACCGCGACGTACCGTCCAGACGTCGACACGACCGGGTTCAGCAAGGGCTGTGCAAAAGTCGATAGTCGGCGAAGAACTTTCGTGGTCCTGACGTCGAGTTGCAACAGCGATCCGCCGTCATCCGTGACCCACAAACTGTCGTCGTTACTCGAGAACGCGACTCCCGTGAATTTGCCGTCGACCGGAGCCGAAATCGTTTGCAGGCGACTGCCATCATCCGCAGCATAGAGCGTGAGGGTTAATCGATCGGCATCAACGATGGCAATGCGAGTACCACGGGCGCTGGCCGCCACTGCGTGAAACGGAACGGCCGACTGAATCATCGATCGTCGTGGAGAATTGACATGTTCCCACTCATCGATCTGGATGCTGCCGTCCTGATAGCCCACGGCGAAGTATTTACCATTGGCCGCTACCCCTGTCGACCACGCCTCGCCGTGCGTTGAATCGATAACCCGTTGAATGACTTGCGTGGCAGCGTCCCACACGGTAACGATTCCATCATCCGCCGCGGCTACGACGAAACGGTCGTCGGGCGAGAAGGAGACATCACGGATACCTGTGGAATGTGACCCGTGTGTCGGGAGCGTGATTCCTTCCGCGTCGAATCCCCGCCAGATTCGCACATGACCATAGAAATTCCCGTATACCAGCATGTCGCCGCTGCTGGACAAGCACCCGCAGGACGCACTCGTCGAATCAAAAAGAGATCGCTGCACCAAGTCCAGCCCCGGCAATTTCCGCAAGCTGATGTCACTATTATTGCTGACAAACGCGGCAATTCCTTGCTGTTCGTTGACAGCCAGAAGGCGTTGATATTCGAGAGGTGTCTCTTTCTCGGGTGATTTCAGATCTCGAACCGTCGTTGTTGCCCCTCGATTCGCCCAATCAACTTGGGTGGCGATCACCGTCCGGTTGTCGGCCCCAAGATGTATTCGCCCGACTGGCAATTGGAATCCTTCCAAGCGTCCCACTTCGCGCCACGTCCCCACCTCCCAGACTCGAATCTGGCGGCTCTCTTCACCCGTTAGCAGCAGGGTGCCGTCGGCGCTGAAGCATACCGAATTGACATCGTTATCAAAGTCCCGGATCGAGTGAACCAGCGAGCCGCTAGCGACATCCCAAATCTGCAGACTGCAGTCACCGCTGCCCGTGCAGGACACCAGCAAACGGCCATCGGGAGAGAACTCGACGTCAAACACCTTGCCGTGATCACCCTTTAGCGTTCGCGCACGATCTTGGCTCAGGCGGTGCAAGTATTGCCACTCAAACGAGGCCGCCTCGGGACTGTCAGCGTGCCGCTGGAGTAGTCGTCGAACTTGCTGTAGATCGCCACGAAGATATGCCGCGAAGGCGGCCTGGGTATCGCTCACATAACTGTGAATACGGATGTCTTCATCACGTTCAGCAACCCGACTTTGTTGTTCCTTTACCAACTGGCGATGCGTCAGCGACTCCGATCTTTCCAGACGCAGGGAACGGCCGATAACCGCCGAAATGCTCAGCAGCAGTAGCACACCGAGCGTCAGGGCCACAATGACGACGGAGGACTTGCGACGACGAAAGAGTTTTTTCACTCGATACAGACTCGACGGAGGACCCGCTTCCACGGGTTCGTGATTCAGGTGTCGACGAATATCGGCAGCCAGATCCGCAACCGAGCCATACCGTCGATTGCGATCTTTCTCGATCGCTTTCATCGTGATCCAGTCGAGATCGCCTCTTAGGCAAGCGGACAACCGCTGGACCTCAAGTAATGTTAGGAGATTTTTTCCATGATCGATATCGCCGCCTTCCGGCGAGGTCGCCAAAGTGGATCCTGAGCAATTTGCACCCAATCGCGATCGGATACGTAAGCTGGGAGGGACGGGCGACATCTGCTGGATCGCGCGGCGTCTTTCCGTCAAACCAGCGTCTTGCCAACTAATGTCGTCAAACGGGCTCGCATCCGTCAACAATTCATAAAGCACGATTCCCAGTGAGTACACATCGCACCGTGCGTCGAGTTCTCGGCCAGGCAGATATGTCTGTTCGGGGCTCATGTACGCGGGAGTTCCCACGATCGTCGCAAGTTCTGGCTGATCCGGGACTGGTCCATCGGAGTCAGAGTCTGCATCCAGGGGAACGACTCTTGCGATTCCGAAATCGATTACCTTTGGAACAGGCCGGCCATTCACTAACGTGACTACAATGTTTGCCGGTTTGATATCTCGATGGATCACCCGGTTTTGATGGGCATGTTCCACAGCATCGCAGACGATTTCGAACATTTGTAGACGCTCGGACACGGACAAAGAACTCTGTCTGCAATAAGCCGTGATGGGAAGCCCCCGCGCCAACTCCATGACAAACCAAGGGTGCCCGGTGGTTGTCGTACCCGCGTCCAGCAAGCGGGTAATACCGGGGTGATTCAAATGGGCCAACGTCTGCCGTTCGGCCTCGAACCGTCTAATAATTTCTCGCGTGTCCATTCCGGTTCGAATGATCTTGAGCGCCACTTGTCGTCGAATGGGGGAATTCTGTTGAGCGAGAAACACTTGCCCCATTCCACCCGAACCAATGTGTTCGATCAGTTCGTAGGGACCGATGATCGATCCAACGGTTTCGGCGACTCCATACCCCAGGTCCATGGCAGCGGACGTTTCAACGGGCGATTCTAAAAACGAGGCGTCTTCGGCATACACACGCAGCAGCGACCGGACTCGATTCTCCAACTGGATGTCCGCACCACAGGCATCCTGAACGTATCGCTCGCGCTCGGCGGTTCCGGTGATTTGTCGGGCGTTCGTGAAGATCGCTTCTTCCAGAGCATTGCGGTTGTCCATGGAGTGCCGTCCGTCGGCAAGGAACGTGAGTGGAAAAAGATGTGAACTCTCGCAACGATCGTTAAAGTAAAAGGGCACTCAGTCCGCCTCGTCCGACATCTCCAGACGAAGCCAGCACTTTGCGTAAGCCCAGTCATTGTCGGCGGTCGACGGGGAAATTCCCAAGACTTTGGCTGCGTCCTGATTGGTCAGCCCGGCAAAGAAACGCAGTTTGACCAACTCTGCCTTACGAGGATCTCGCAATTGCAGTTTCCCCAACGCTTCATCGAGAACAATCAAATCGATGGCGGGTGTTTCAATTGAACATTCAATGTCAGCCATTTCCACGCGTTTCTGGCCGCCTCCGCACTTGAGGCTGCCTTTTTGCCTAGCGCGTTCGACAAGAATTCGGCGCATGGCTTCCGCTGCGGCGGCGAAGAAATGGCCTCGACTATTCCAGCTTTGGACCTGACCCGAGCCTGCCAGTCGCAGATAGGCTTCATGAACCAGTGCGGTCGCCTGGAGTGTCTGTCCCGGCGTTTCTTGCTGCATTCGAGCGGCTGCCAGTCTTCGCAACTCGTCATAGACCAATGGAAGAAGCTCTGGACTCGCCGCAGGATCCCCGCGTTCAATTCGGGACAGAATCTGAGTGATGTCGCTCATTCCAAGCCTGCGTTCCAGCGGTTCACGAACTGCTTTCAGTCGCCTTCGCCACTGAACTATTTTGCGTCAGGCGAACCTCTCCGTGAGTCTACTCTGGATGCTTCAACCATGTCCAATGCCTTGTCGATCAGAATCGCACCTGTCATTTCACCAAGGCTGGTCCGTGAATGTATGAATACCGTTCGGGAAGCACTGATGGGGAGGAGATACCCGTGTTCCCCCAGCAGGCGTGGCACCACGTTTTTCCTGGCCGGAGTTCCCAGTCGACGCGAAATCTGTTGCCGAAGCTCCAAACTTATTCGGCGACCACCGGCGATCTGAGCGTGCCGATTCCCTGGATCGTGGCCTCGACGTGATCACCGGCGTGGAGATAG
>JBGTHH010000295.1:0-2100 GCA_041746275.1 Pirellulaceae bacterium
GACTCTTGGAAGAGGATAAAGGCGTTTACAGCGAAGTCCATTCCTCCTGCCTTGTTACAGTTAATGGATCGCGAGTTAGACCGCGAAGCTGTATTGTTGGCCACCGTGGGAGGCGATGTGTTGAGCAAGGTAATCGAGAAATTCCTGATCGAAAATTTTCCCGGCGGTCACCTCGAATCAAACGGGCGTAGCGATTATCCCGATTTGTTCCTGCGATCGAAGGTTTACGAGGGGCTTCCCATGTTCGCCAAGATTAAAGACAAAACGAAAGATTATGGTGCTGCGTTCAAAGGCTCGACGAGACGCCCAGTTCGTGTTCCTGATGGCCTAGAGATTAAGACCTGTAAAAACCGATTTGCCGTTGACTGTCACCATGCCCACACGGGATTGCACCTCGCGTTGGTGTTCCACAACGGCCGCACGGGATCGATCGAGGTTTCGGATATTATGGTCGCTTACTTGCGTTACGAAGATTATCGCATTACGCAACCAGCGTCGCCCACGACCACACTCAAGGCATCTTTCAACGGCAGCAAGTTTGTCAGTCTGCTTGTGAATCGCGATTGAGCACCCATGGTAAAAACGTGGAGTCGCGTCGTCTAAGGGATAGCGCTACGCGAGAGTTTGCGTCGAGTGCTGCTCGTCGTAGTCATCAGAGTCTGCCTCCTGGATTTCGGCGATTTGACTTTCGTTAACGCGTTCTTATGTCAGGCAAAGCACTGCGCGATGGGCTTGCCACGGTCGGTGATGGGGACGGGGCGGACGCCGTCGTACAACTCCTTGCTCGGATCGATGCCTAACGCCTGATAGATCGTGGCGTGAAAGTCGGGAATCGAGACGGGCGTGTCGAGAATCTCCTTGCCGAGCTCATCGGTCGTGCCAATTGCTTGGCCGGTCTTCAAGCCGCCGCCAGCCAAGACCATGCTGAACGCCTTGCTGTAGTGGCCGCGTCCTCCGCCACCATCAAACTCCGGCGGCCGACCGAACTCGGTGGCCACGACCACCAACGTCCGATCGAGTCGCTGGTGACGCTCCAGATCTTCCAACAACGACGCCAGGGCTTGATCGAGCTGCTCAATCATCACGTGTTGGTTCAACTGCCCTTGGTTGTGCGTATCCCAGCCGGTGCCGTTAATGAAGTTGAGATTGAACGACACCTCGACAAATCGCACTCCCTCCTGGACCAAGCGTCGAGCCAGCAAACAACGCTGACCAAACTCGCCGCCGTAGCTTTTGCGAAGTGCCGCGGATTCGTTCTGCAAATCGAACACGCTCATGAACTTGGGTCCGGCCAGCTTCAACCCCTCGACACTGGTCGCGGCATAGTCCTCCAGCTTTCGCTCATTAGGATTACGCGCGAGGTAGCCTCGGCGGAGTTGGTCCAACATTTGTTCACGTCGCTGCTGCCGTTGATCGGTGACATCCGCCGGACGCTTCAATCCGGCTGGACCTAATTCCGTCTCGGTCAGGTAGAGATAACTGTGTCTCGCACCCAGAAAGCCTGGCCCACGGCTGGCACTCGGGTAACCCATCACCACGTAGGCAGGGACCCCTTCGCCGCGCGCGCCCAGTTCGTGGGAGACCACCGAACCCATGGACGGATAGACGGTCGTGCCCGTGGGGGGACGTCCCACATGCACGCGATTGACGGCGGCGGCATGTTCGTCAATCACATCATGATGGCACGTGCGGACCAAGATCGTGCGATCCAGGAGTTGAGCCACGCGGGGAAGATGCTCGCACACTTCGACGCCCGATACCGCCGTGGGAATCGGCGCGTAGTAGGAACCGGCTTTCTTCGCTTTCGCATCGCCTTGGACTTTGGGGTCCCAGGTATCGATATGGCACGCGCCACCGCCCAGCCACAAGAAGATACAACTGTCCGCCGTCCCGCGTCGCGTCGACGGTTCGTGGGCGAGCAACCCGGTTGAGGTCCCAAGCGTGGTGAGCAGACCGGACGTGGCCAGTACGGCAGCCGTGTCGGTCGTGTGGGAGAGAAATTGACGGCGTGTGGGTCGGTGGTTCATCGGACGATCCCAGAAAAAAAGTTTCGTTCTAGCGTCGGATGTACGGGACGAACACGAATTCGGGCGAGTTGAA
>JBGTHH010000296.1:0-4096 GCA_041746275.1 Pirellulaceae bacterium
CTTCGCTGGTCACCGAGCTGACGACAACAAAGCAACAGCGCGACCAACTCGATGGATCGATCCCGTCGACGTTTATCTTCCGTGAATTGGACAAGCCACGCGAGAGCTTTGTGATGCTGCGCGGCGAATACAATAAGCCCGGGGAACCCGTCGAGCCGAATGTTCCCGCCTTCCTGCCGCCGCTGTCCACCGTCGCACCGGGCCAACGCGCGAGTCGGCTCGATCTCGCCCAATGGCTCGTCTCCCCCGAACATCCGCTCACCGCACGCGTCGCGGTCAATCGCCTCTGGCAGCAATTCTTCGGCATCGGCTTGGTGAAGTCGAGTGCCGACTTTGGTTCGCAGGGAGATGTCCCCAGCCATCCTGAGTTGCTCGACTGGCTGGCGGTGACCTACCGCGAAACCGGCTGGAACACCAAGGCCCTGGTCCGCTTGATGCTCACGTCAGCGGCGTTTCGACAGTCGTCCGACGCGGCGGCCGAAGTTTGGCAGCGCGATCCGGAGAATCGTTGGTATGCGCGGGGACCACGATTCCGGTTGGACGCCGAGCAGATTCGCGATAACGCGCTGTTCACCAGCGGTCTCATGAATCTCACGATGGGAGGCGTGGGGACTCGTCCTTATCAGCCGCCCAACATCTGGGAGCCCGTCGGTTTCACCGGATCGAACACGGCGAATTACAAACAAGACAGCGGACCCGCGCTGTACCGCCGCAGCATCTATACGTTCTTGAAACGCACCGCGCCGCCTCCGTTCATGGTCAACTTCGATGCGCCCAGCCGCGAGGCGATTTGTTCGAGTCGCGATCGCAGTAACACGCCGCTCCAAGCCTTGCAACTCATGAACGACATCCAACACATCGAGGCGGCTCGCGGGCTCGCCGAACGAATGCTTTCACTCACCGCTGCGACTCCTGAAGAGCGGGTGGCTCACGGCTACCGACTGCTCTTGTCGCGTGGGCCTACGCCCGAGGAACTGCAAGTTGTCACCGCGTTGCTGCACCAACAACTTCAGAAGTACGAGCGACATCCCGACGCAGCGGCCCTAGCGATTCGCAACGGCGAATCCGCACCCAATGCCGAGTTCGCGCCGACCGAACTGGCAGCTTACACACTGGTCGCCAACCTGCTGATGAACCTGGACGAAACGCTTACAAGAAACTGAGCGCCACGTCAGAACGTTACAACCGCCTTTGCCAATCGACAGGGACGAAGACTCATGAATCCACTACATGAACACTTGGTAGACACCACACGTCGGCAGTTCTTTGGTGATGTTGGCTTGCGTCTGGGAGGTGTCGCAGTAGGGATGATGCTGGGGAGCGACGCTCACGCGAAGTCGCTGCCCGCCGCCGCCGTGCCGCAACGAGCGTTTCCGGCTCGGCCCGGTTTGCCTCATTTTCCTCCGAAAGCCAAATCGCTGATCTACTTGCACATGAATGGCGGTCCCACGCAGTTGGATTTGTGGGACTACAAGCCACAATTGGCGGCGCATTTCAACCAGGACCTACCCGACAGCGTGCGCGGCGGACAGCGTATCACCACGATGACCAGCGGGCAGGCGCGATTCCCCGTGGCCCCTTCCAAGTTCAAGTTCACGCGGCACGGCCAGTGTGAGCGGTGGGTCAGCGAATTGTTGCCACACACGGCGAAGATCGTGGATGAACTGGCTCTCGTCAAAACCGTTCACTCCAATGCCATCAATCACGATCCGGCGTGTACCTTTGTCATGACCGGCAGCGAAGTCCCCGGCAAAGCCAGTATTGGCTCGTGGCTCGCCTATGGTCTGGGAAGCGAAAGCAACGACTTGCCAGCGTTCGTCGTCTTCACACCACGCTTTCCCAGTTCGGGGAACGGCCAAGCCCTGTTTTCCCGGATGTGGGGCAGTGGCTTCCTGCCCGCGAAATTCAACGGGGTCGCCCTGCGTGGTTCCGGCGATCCGGTGCTCTATGTCCAGAACCCTCCCGGCATCGACAAGGAGGATCGTCGCGCCATGCTCGACGCGCTCAGCCAACTTAACGGGCGCTCGTTTCAGCGATTCGGCGATCCGGAGATTCAAACACGGATCGCACAATACGAAATGGCGTTTCGGATGCAGCAGTCCGTTCCGGCACTGGTGGATCTGGCTACGGAGCCACAACACATTCTTGACATGTACGGCCCCTCGGTCACGTCACCGGGCTCGTTCGCCCATAGCGCGTTGATGACGCGGCGATTGATCGAACAAGGGGTTCGCGTTGTCCAGGTGTTGCATCGTGGCTGGGATCAACATGGCTCGTTGCCATCGGCCTTGAAGAATCAATGCGACGATACCGATCAAGCGACGGCGGCACTGGTGATCGACCTGAAGCAGCGAGGTTTGCTCGATGAAACGCTTGTCGTCTGGGGTGGCGAATTCGGTCGGACGGTTTATTCGCAAGGCACGCTTACCATGGATAACTACGGTCGCGATCATCAACCGCACAACTTTTGTATGTGGCTGGCGGGCGGCGGCATCAAGGGGGGCACGAGCTACGGCGAAACAGATGACTTCAGCTACAACCCGGTCGAAAATCCGGTCCACGTCAACGATCTGAATGCCACGATCCTGCACTGCCTGGGGATTCATCACGAACGCTTCACGTTCCCGTTCCAGGGGCTCGATCAGCGGTTGACGGGCGTCGAACACGCCGCACCGATCCAAGCGATCTTAGCCTGATGTGGCGGAGGCTGTCGAACGTCGATGCGGTTCGGGAATACATCCGGAAACAGCCCGAACAACACGCGAAACAATCGTTTCAGGACGAATTGCGAGACGCGTACCGGTCGATTGATTGCCATGGTATTTGAAGAGATCGACGAGGACACGGTTTACCTATACAGCTTACGAGGTGGAACCATGAAACGAGTCACCCGCAATCGCCGCCTGAGTTCAGCAGAAGCGGTCAAGTACGACGCCATTCGGGAAAAGATCGAGCAAGAGAAGCTGGAAATCAACGCTCGCATCCGCCAGCGAATGGCTGACAAGGGAAACGTCGAGGCAAGCCAGACGGGCAGCCAGACGCTGGGCCAACGGATTCGCGCTGCACGAGAAGCCCGCGGCGCATCGCAAGTCGTCGTCGCGGCAGCCGCCGGCATTTCGCAAGGCTATTTGTCGCAACTCGAACAAGACGAGCGCGAACCCGCGCTGTCCATCGCCGCCCGGCTCGCGCAGGCCCTGGGTATCTCGCTCGACGAATTGACGTCGGGGGCGGCTTGAGTGAACCTAAGACATTTCCATCCTCTCCGAAGAGTTCCCCTCGGAAGTTCCGGGCATCATCAGGCAATCGGATATCGCCTATGGTCACGGATAGAAGCAGACACTCAACACCTTTCCCACAAGGGGGAATCTCCGAGAGACACCCATCCTTCACGCCCGGCCAAGGAAAGCGGGCACGATATTGGATGGGTGTCCCCCGGCAGTCCTCCCCCGGCAGTCCCCATGTTCGCTTCAGAATACCACGAGCGGCGCGAGTCGGTCGAAGACGGACTCGACGATAGACGGCAATTGGCCTTACATCGTTCCCAGACGGGAGCCTGGGAACGAATCGCCAACAGGAGGCGACCGAAGCCGCCGACGCCATCCACTTCCCGCCAAAATGCTCCGACAAAGTACTGCTGTGTCCCTGCGGTTGCTTCCCCACGACACCTGAACCTGGCAACCCACGATTCAATCAACTCCTTCGCCAGAGAAGTGGACCGTCTTGTTTCTTGCCGCGGCAGGACGAGGCGTAGAGTCTTCGAGCATGGACCAAGGAGGTCATGAAAATGCGCGCATGGCACATGGCGGTTGGCGTGGTATAATCCCGCTGTTAGAGGCGTGAACCCGATTTAGCCAAGAGGAATCCGCGGGATGAGCAGAGTTGCATATGCACATGTCGAGATCAACACGGACGGTGTGCCGATCATCGAGGGGACCAAGACCAAAGTCATTGAGGTCGCGTTGGACCGTCTGGCCTATCACTGGGATGCCGAAGAGATTAAGCGGCAGCATCCCCACCTCACGCTCGGGCAAATTCATTCCGCGCTGGCGTGGTACTACGACCATCAGGACGAGATGGATCGCGAAATCCGGTCGCA
>JBGTHH010000297.1:0-4544 GCA_041746275.1 Pirellulaceae bacterium
CGTGCGAGCCGGGCGATTGCGCGGGTGACGCGGGAGTGGTCCAACTGATCGTATCGGCCAGCAGGTGATTCAACTCGCCGCGCAACTGGGACAGGAAATCTTCGAGCTTCGGGCGTTGCTCAGCGCGGGCGGCCAAGCCCATCCGCAACGTCTGTTCGATGCCCGACGAGACGCCGCGGAAACGGTTGTCTTGCGGTGCGAGACCTCGCTCGATCTGATCGATCAATTGCTCGCCCGTCGAGGCCGAGAAGGGATACTCGCCGGTCAACAGCCAGAAGGCGGTAGCGGCCAACGAATAGATGTCGCTGGCGGGCCGGATTTCGCCTTGGAACGCCTCGGGGGCCATGAACAGCGGCGTGCCCGCCTTGGTGCCCGATTCGCCCAGCCTCGCGGAGACACCGAAGTCGGTCAGCAGGGCCTCGTCGTCGTCGCGCCGCCAGAGGATATTGGCCGGCTTGATGTCGCGATGGACAATGCCACGATCATGGACATGGGTGAGCCCCTCGCCGACATCGACGATATAGCGGACCGTGGCGTCCCAGCCCAGTGGCCCTTCGCGGCGCACGCGCCGATGCAGCGACTCGCCGTCGACGTATTGCAACGCCAAGTAGGGAGCCTCGGAGGTCTCGCGCCAGGCATAGACCTGTACCACATTCGGATGCGAGACGTTGGCCAACAAGCTGGCGTCGCGTCGCAAACTCTCCAGCATCCGTCGACCACGAACGGGGTCCGGTGCGAGTTGAATGGTTTTCAAAGCCGTGAGGCGACCTCCCAGGTTCAAATCCTCGGCCAGCCAGACGTTGCCGAACGCGCCGTGTCCCAGGAGACGCACGATGCGATATTCGCCCGGCAACGGGTCAGGCAACTCCGTCGACTGAAGTCCCGCTGTCGAGGGCATCGAGTCGCCTGGCACCCATTGGCCATGCTCCCACAGGCTGGCAGCCGCATCCCACAGCGAGGCCAGCGAAAGGTTCAGGTCGTGATGGAATCCGTCACTTCCCGAACCGTCGGCGGGAAACGGCTCGACGCCCTGCGCGACGGCTTCAATCCAATGATCGAGCGACGCGGCGGCGGCTTGCTCGTCAGGATTCGCGGGAGGCTCGCCGAACTCGCGCAGCTCATGTTCAATCGTCATGGTTCGTCTCCTAGAATTTTTTGTAGCTTTCGCAGCGCGCGCAGGCAGACGACCCGCAGAGCTCCTTCGCTCTTGCCCAGGCTGGCAGCCAATTCGGCGAATGACTGCTGATCGAAGAAGCGGGCTTCCAACACGGCTCGCTGGTGCGGCGGCAGTTGTTCGAGCGCCCCGGCCAGCGCCACCGCCCGCTCGTCGCGACGAGCTCGTTGATCGGGCGACAGCTCGCGTTGAACCAATTTGGCCAGCACGCCGCTTTCGGCCGCCTCGCGGCGGATGTCACGCGCACTGGCTCCGTGCCGATCAAACTCATCAATGATGACCCGCTGCAAGATGCGATCGAGCCAGGCGAAGAATTGGGCTGGCCGCGTCCCTTGAAAGTCCTCGAACCCACGCGCGACCCGCAGACACACCTCTTGAGCGATATCCGATCCATCCAACCGCCGCCCGACGGACGGGTTGAGTAACAACCGCGCCTGCTGACGCACCCAAGGGCGGATCGCCGCCAGTAAAGCTTCGAGATCGCTCGGCCGACCACTGCGCGAAGTGTGTAGAAGATGTTCAATTCCATCGTGCTGTTCCATGACTTCCCACCACTTCCCACGTTAGATCAGACGGCATCGACAACCGAGCGTTACATCCTATCTTTGGGGAAGTACGGATGCCAAGAAGAAACAGCGTTATTCGGACCTTGGGTGAAGCTGCGATTCGATGATCGAGGCGGCTGACTGTACGCTGGAGGTTGTGGCTTGAGCCGGGTGCTGTAGCGGTATAGGCTAATGATGTTCCCCACGGGCTTGTCCACGCATGTGGCCAGACCATGTATCCCTGAATTCAAAGAGCCGAGAGCCATACGCATGTTGAGGATGCCCCCCAAGATCACGCGGACGTTGGTCGTGCTGCTGGTCGTTTATGTCACGCTCGGAGTGAGTGTGATCACCGGCGACGCTCAGGAGCCCGTCGGCATCGAATTTAATCGCGACATCCGGCCGCTGTTGGCTGACAAGTGCTTTGCGTGTCACGGCCCTGACGCGAACAAACGAGAAGCCGATCTGCGTTTGGATGACGAACAGGCCGCCAAGGCAACGGCCATCGTCGCGGGACAACCCGAGGCCAGCGAGTTGATTCGTCGGATCACGAGTGACGATCCCGACCAACGGATGCCGCCAGGCAGTACGGGGAAATCCTTGACTGCGGCCCAGATCGACACGCTCCAGCGTTGGATTGCAGAAGGAGCCGGTTGGCAACGACATTGGTCCTTCATTCCGCCGCAAGCCGTCACGCCTCCCGAACTCGCGGCCGCGGACCAAGTGCGCAACGAAATCGATCGCTTTGTCCAATCCGAACTGACTCGACGCAAACTATCGCCCGCTCCGACCGCCGATCCGCGCACGTTGATGCGCCGCTTGTCCTTTGATCTGACCGGGCTGCCGCCGCAACCGGAACAAGTGGACGCCTTTGTCGCCGATCCGTCGGACGAAGCCTATGAGCAGTTGATCGATCGCTTGTTGGCATCGCCACATTTCGGCGAGCGCATGGCGATCTACTGGCTGGATGTCGTGCGGTACGCGGACAGCGGC
Organism: Pirellulaceae bacterium; assembly: GCA_041746275.1. Lineage (GTDB taxonomy): Bacteria > Planctomycetota > Planctomycetia > Pirellulales > Pirellulaceae. The sequence continues at coordinate 2,713 of JBGTHH010000297.1, forward strand.
GGTTATCACAGCGACAATCACCGCGATGTCGCGCTCTATCGCGACTATGTCATTCAGTCGTTCAACGAGAATCTGCCGTTCGATCAGTTCACGGTCGAGCAGTTGGCGGGCGATCTGCTCCCCAACGCGACGAACCGCCAGAAGATCGCCTCGGGTTACAACCGCTTGCTGCAGACGACTCAAGAGGGTGGCGCCCAGCCGAAAGAGTACACCGCCAAATACCAAGCGGATCGCGTCCGCAATACGGCGGTGGCTTGGCTGGGGCTGACCATGGGTTGCTGCGAGTGTCACGATCACAAGTTCGATCCGCTCTCGATGAAGGATTTTTATAGCTTCGCCGCGTTCTTCGCCGACGTTCAGGAAACGCCCGTTGGTCAGCAGTCGCAAACGAGCTTTGCCACGGCCGAACAGGAAGCCGAACTGGCCGACATCGATCAGCAGTTGGCAAAGATGCGCGACGAGTTGCAACGCATGACTCCCGAGTTGCAGGCGAGCCTGGTCGAGTGGGAGCAAACCACGCGGCAGGAGTTGCGGGATGTCAAAAGTCCGTGGATGGTACTCAAACCCGCGTCGGTGACCTCGGTGAACGGCCAAACCCTGACCATTCAAGAAGACCTGTCCGTGTTGGCGACGGGCGAGAATCCCAACCACGACACCTATGCGATCGAACTTCGCCCCGCTCCTGCCACGATAACCGCGATTCGCTTGGAGGCCCTGTTGGACAACAGCTTGGCGAACAAAAGCTTGTCGCGGGCCAATGGCAATTTCGTGCTGACCGAAGTCGAAGTGGAACTGCTCGCCAGCGGCGCGGAGAAGCCTCAACGACTGAAACTGAAAGAAGCCGTCGCCGATTTCTCCCAGGACGGCTTCCCCATCGCCAACGCGATCGATGGCAAAGCCGATACGGGATGGGCGGTCGCTGGCCATCAGCGACAGGAGAATCGCAGCGCGATGTTTGTCTTCGCGGAACCGCTATCATTGACAGAGGGCGCGGCGTTGACGATCCGGCTCAAACACGAGTCGACTCATCCCAAACACCAGATCGGTCGCTTCCGCCTAGGGGTAACTTCCCTGTCCCCGCCGCAGTTGTCCGACCATGGCAACTTGCCCACCGAGATCGTTCGCGTTCTGCAAATCGAGCGCGAGCAGCGGAGCGAGCCTGAGCAAAAGGCGTTGGAAACTCACTATCTTTCGATCGCGCCGGCCTTGGCCCCCACACGCATGCGTTTGCAAGAGTTCGAGAAACGGCAACAACAGATTCGCGTGGCGTTTCCCCAGACTTTGATTTCGGTATCGGTAACGCCGCGTACCGTGCGCATTCTGCCGCGTGGCAATTGGCTTGACGATTCCGGCGAGATTGTGGAACCGGCGTTCCCCGCGGCCTTGCCCTCCACTACCCTCGGCGATCGGCGGATGGCGCGTCTCGATTTCGCTCACTGGATGGTCGACCGCGATAACCCGCTGACGTCGCGCGTCTTTGTGAATCGCGTGTGGAAGTTGTTCTTCGGCCAAGGCCTGGTGAGCTCGTTGGACGATTTTGGCTCGCAAGGCACCAATCCATCGCATCCTGAATTGCTCGACTGGTTGGCCGTTACCTTCATCGAGGATGGTTGGGACGTCAAGCAATTGATCAAGCGGATGCTCATGTCGCACACGTATCGGCAATCGTCCTTCGTGACTCCCGAGTTGCGCGAGCGCGATCCGAACAACCGCTGGCTGGCGCGGCAAGCCCGCTATCGCTTGGATGCCGAGATGATTCGCGATAACGCCTTGGCCGTCGGCGGGCTGCTGTCTCCCAAGATCGGCGGTCCCAGCGTCAAGCCGTATCAACC
>JBGTHH010000298.1:0-2562 GCA_041746275.1 Pirellulaceae bacterium
CCATGTGCCGGAAGACGTTCGTCAACGTTGCCTGCGACAGTATGTGCGGCGGATCAACAAGGAAGGAATGCTAGTCATTCACAGCGATCGTTTCCGCGATCAAGGTCGGAATGTCGCGGACTGCTTGAACAAGCTGCGCGAGTTGCTCTTGGCGGTGGCCAGCCCGCCCAAACCACGTACTCCCACTCGTCCCACGAAGGGATCGAAAGAACGGCGATTGACGGGAAAGCGGGAACAATCGCAGAAAAAGCACGAGCGCCGCCAGAACTGGAAAGGCGAGTGACTCAGGTCGGCCGCGCCGCTGCGGAACTGGAGGGATTGGAACAGAGCGCGCCGTACCGATAGCAAGTCAGACATGCGCCATGTGCCAAGCGATAGGGAACGTGGGCAGACGCGAGGGTCGAGCCCAGCAGCGAATCGGGAGACTCAATCAAAATCGGGCAGACATGCACGCCGCGATCCGTCACAATGCGACTGTGCTCGCAGACCAACTGAGTGGCGTCATAGTCGTGCATCATCTCGACCGTCACCCGCTCGGACTCACGATAGCCGCATGTCCGCGTCTGCTCGGCTCCGATATGCAGCGTGGGGAGTAGCTTGAGCCGCGGTCGCGTGTAGCCCACTTCGACGAGCATTCGCAAAAAACTACCAATGACGGCTTCGTCATCCTCTTCAGGCCACGTCCGAGCTGCGGTGATGATGGGCAGAAACCCGAACGATACCAACTGACTCACGCCGTGCAGGGCGCGGACAAAGGTTCCCTCGCCGCGAATCGGATCGTTGGTCTCCGGTGAGAAACCGTCGATCGAAACACGAAACTCCAGAGAGTACAAGCTCTTCGCTTCCGCTTCGCGCAAGGTGGTCAGCCATTCGGGTTTCAAGACCGTGCCATTGGTCAACACCGTCGCCGGACCATATCGCAACGTCTCGACCAAGATCGGAACCATGTCGGGATTCAGAAACGGCTCGCCTCCCGTGAAGTAGTACTCCTTCACACCCAACGGCACGGATTCTTCGAGGCGGACTCGTACTTCGTCGAGCGACAGGAATCCGAACGAGCGATTCTTGGGGCTGCAACTGATAAAGCAATGATGACAAGTGAGATTGCATAAGGTCCCGGCCACCTGGAACCACAGGTGATCGAGATGCGACAGTTCGATGGCGGGCGCGAGGCTCATTTCGGCAGCGTAAGCGCGCTCTGATAGAGGTCCAAGTTGGCGCGATCCCCGATGATCGTGAACAAGTCACGAATCTGTTGCAGTCCCACCGAGACGAGGAAATTGGAGTTTCTGCCGTAACTCTTCGCACCGAGGATGTAAAAGTCGGGCTCCGACGTGAGCAGCGATTGGGGGCCGTGCGAGGTTTGGTCAAGACAATCCATGGAGGCGTACTGGGCCAAGGCACTGGCGAGTTGCATCGGACCACCGGTGGCATAACACTCGTGGACATGCAGCTCTTGATAGAGTCGATTGTCGGGTCGATATCCCACGTTGGCGACGATCAAATCGAACGTGAACTCTCCGTCCGTCTCTCCTACGAGCTTGACGTGAAACGCGCCGCTCGACTCGTCGTGATGGACGGCATCCAGCCATGTCCCTGGCAGGAAGGTAATGCGCGGCGAGCAACCGGCCGCATAGCGATTAGCAGCGGCGACCAAATCCGCCCGCTCGACGAGAACATCGTCCACGATCGCTCGAATGGGCGCGCCGGCCGTCGCTGGCCGCCGACCGATCCAGGTCACACGGGTATCGGGCGTTTCCTCGGCCAGTTGGCCCAGCGCGACGACTGTGGTGGCCGCAGAATAGCCCGAGCCCACCACCAGGACGTGCCGATTCGAGAACATCGCGCGTTCGGAGCCCAGCACATCGGGAACGCGATACTCGATGCGCGGTCGAGCGGCGATCTCGCCCATCGCTGGCAGACCTCCTGAACCTGCCCAGTTGGGATTGCCGAACACTCCGGTCGTGTCGATCACAACCTCGGCGGCAGCCACCGACTCCCGCCCGGCATGATCGCGACAGAGGATGCGGAAGTCGGAATCAGCACGTTCGTCCGACGTGATCTCCTCGCCTTTTAGCAAATCGGGGCGACCCACCGCGAGCACTTCCGTACCAAGTCGCAACTGGTCCACCAGCAGATCGGTCTGGGAGAGGGGCAGTAGATAGCTGGCGGCGTACTCCAAACCTGTCAGCAACGCCTCGTCATCGGGCGGTGTGTAGTTTTCATCTTGAGCCCGCAAGGCCGCCAATCCCAGCGGGGAGCGATTCATCTGGAAGGGGCTGAACATGCGGACGTGCCCCCAACGCAGAATATTGTCGGCCACATTACCGCGCTCATAGATATCGACATCGTAACCGAGAAATCTCGCGTACAACGCGGCTTCCAATCCGATCGGGCCCGCGCCGAGTATGGCAATGCGTGCCGGGGTGTCCACAGCCATCAGTGACAGTTCTCCTGGTGATTCAACCCGAGGGCAATGTTCTACGAACCCCGGCGGCGATATTGTATGATGCCTGGGGGCGACTTCACAACCGACGGCGAGACGGACCTGCATGGCGAATC
>JBGTHH010000299.1:0-2790 GCA_041746275.1 Pirellulaceae bacterium
TTCGATACTCGCGCACGAACTGGCACATGAATTTTTGGATCACCAACGCACCCCTCGATCGCTTCCGGTCAGGGAGACGGAAGCCGAGGCTATCGCCTACGTGGTCTGCCGAGCCAGCGGACTAGAGGCTCCAGGAAGTAGCGAGTACATCCAACTTTACCAGGGACGCTCCGAGTTACTGACGGAGTCACTGGGAAGAATTCAGCAGGTCGCAGCACGCATACTAAATGGCATGTCGGCGATGAATTCTTTACAGGAAGCGGCTTAGGCGCTGGGAATCGTTGGACTTCCAGGCAGGTGATCCGAAGCGATGTCGGGTCACCTCCTCAAAAAACATTTCTCGCGAAAATAATTGACAGGGGCGACCCCGGTCCCGCACAATTACCAGATCAGCAACTTTTCTTCGCCGTCATGGGCGAAGGATTGTGGCCTGATTGGATTGCCCACGTGAAGGTTTATTGGCCTCAGCGGACGACCGCCTCCTGGCAGTGTCCAATGGGGGGTTCCATTGGCCATTCTCCGGCGAAAGGATTGTTGATGCGGAAAACCTCCAGCCCCATTACGGTACCGACCATAACCGAGTGCCGCCCACCTACCAAAGTGAATCGATCTGCAATTCGCTCTCTCGTCCTTCCAGCTGTTTCGCGATAGTTCCACAGATTCTCACCGGTTCCACTGATTCTTCCCTTCGATCTTTGAATTCATCGTGGACGTTGCTCGAATTCCCCAACGTCTTTCCAAGCTATCAGCAGGCCTACCGAGGTGATGCGGTACTGGAAGATGTCTGAGGGAAGATCGTCGTCTGCCGTCGGTGATACATGGGTGGTGGTCGCGCACGACGCACGTGCGCGATTGGTAACCCAGATTCCCGGAACGAACTGGCAGCCAGGGCTACACCCTCTTGTCCCTCCTGGGGTTTAAGTCCTGGTCCAAGCCCAAGCCTGTTACACCATGAAAGCCGGAGAAGAAAAACCACTGGTCATCCAATGGAAGGGAATGACTCTACTTTCGCATGACGCACCGGTTCCCTTTCCTATTGGAGTTTCAATGCCATGAAATCCGCTACCGCTTCTTCCAGCAATCCACTCGACCTGGATCCCCGTGTCGCATCACCGTCCCCAAGGACTAGCGATCAGAAATCGAACGTCAAATTTGACGTTTCTCGGACAGCGCTTATCGCGTCTCTGGACGGCTCGTTGCAACAAGGGCTTTCATTCTTTCAGCGATGTGATCAGATCAGCGAGCGAGCTGAGCTCTTTGCGGCCTACATCGACGACGTTGCGGCGCTGGAGGAGCGACGCGAAGAAGTTTTGTCCCTCATTGAGACGATGAAACTGACCGGGGTCGAGATGGATGTGGACGAACCCTTCGCTGAACAGGCCGATGCCGCGTTTCGGCGAACCGTGCAGGCAGCGTTTACCGTCACCATCGATCGGCCCTTGAACCTCGCCTCGGCAGACCTGGCCGCGCTTCCTATCGATGAGTTACGGGAGCGTTTTCGCAAGGCCTTGAAGAAGGCCTGTCACTCTCTGGCGAATCAAGTGATTCGCTCGATGGACTTTCTGGTTAAAAGCAAGGTCGTGGGCCTAGTGCATTGGTCGAGCCAAAACGCTGTCACGTACAACTTCTATCGCCGCCGCGTTTATTCGGATACCCCACAGGAAGCTAATGATTCCATTCGAGTCGAGCGCCGCTCGAATAACGAAGACCCCGATGACGTGCGACGGTGGAAACGAGTAAGTACGAGGATTAAGTCGACGAATTTCATCTGCGTGCTGGAGCACCACCAGCATGACGCGCTCAATGCCTTCCAGACAAGCATCGAGAATTCCAGAGTCGTGATGCCTGAGGGAGTTCATCAACTGATTCGCGACATTCCGGACTGGATGCGGCCATCGATTCGGGTTCTCGATGGATATCTGATCCGGGAAGACGTGCATTTCACCGAAACCTGCCGAGAGAAGCTGGTTAAGACGAGCGTCATTGAAGAGCCGCTGCACGGGCACGAACCTGCCGTCACGCTCGGTCCCTATGTGCTGGTTGGCTGGGGGCCGCGTGAAATTGACGCTGTCCGCTCAGCGGAGCAGGTCATCGTCACTGCGCAGCACGACCAGCAGTCACGGCAATTTTGGGGAAGTTGCGCATTGGGCGCTCAGGTCTTAGCCGCCGTGTTTGCGCGGGCCGCTGCCGATCACACACTGGCGTTCATGCTCGCCATGACGATGTTTCTGGCAAGCGTTCCGATGTTTGCGTTGGCCTTGCGAAGTTACCTCCGCTGGCGTGGACACGACGTTTCTGAATTTCGCTTTCAGCAGATCTTATTCGGACTGATTTTTTGCGCCGGAGCTTTGCAGTGTTTCTGGCTTCCCTGGGGAGCAACCACGATCCTTGGCGGAATTATCCTCGGCGTCGTCGGCGCCGCCTTGCTGCATCTTCACCGTGACACCCTTTTCTCTCGAGCTTCCATTTGAAAGGGCCCCCTCATGAGTACCGGTGGTCGCGAGGCGGAGTCGCCTCGCATTCAGTACGGCGCGCGTTCGGCGCTGATTTCCTTCATCGTTTGTGGGACATGTGCGTTGCTCTTCTACGTTTTTGGAGGTCGCCAGTGGATTCAATCTACGAAGGTCACAGAAGAGACCCGGGTCGCACAGCAGGCGGCCGAGGAGAAAATTCGCAGTAACGAACAAACCGTCAGCGAACTGCAGTCACAGTTGCAATCGATTCGCGATTTGTTTCAGTCTAAAGAGTCGCAACTTGATGAGACCGAAACGATCCGATCACGTCTTGAGC
>JBGTHH010000300.1:0-3086 GCA_041746275.1 Pirellulaceae bacterium
TCCTGTTCGCACTGGCAATCGGTTACTCGCATGGTGTGAGCCTCGTTCGTGGTGGGCTGTTGCTATGCATTGACCGCACGACTTCTCTCACTCGGTTGATTCGTTTGCCTGATGCTCTCGACGATTTGCGTCGTTGAACTTGCACCAACGATGTCTGTCGTATAGACCTTGCCCCCATACGCTTCCACAACCTCGTGTCCGACGACCTCTGTCGTCGTGCCACCTTTGACCAATACATCGGGACGTAGTTGCCGCAACAATTCGTGCGGCGTGTCGTCGTCGAAAATCACGACATGATCGACGCAGGAAAGCTCTGTCAACAGGGCGGATCGGTCGCGCTCGCCGATCACCGGCCGATCCGGTCCCTTCAGTCGCCGCACTCCCGCGTCGCTGTTGACGGCCACGATCAGCACGTCGCCCAGCCGCGCGGCTTCCTGCAGATATCCCACGTGACCCACGTGCAGCAGGTCGAAGCAGCCGTTGGTGAAGACGATCGTCTTGCCGCCCGTACGATACTCGGCGGCCAACTCCGATAAGTCCGCTGGCGTTACGAACTTGGAGTTCACTCCGGCCTTCCGCGGCGAGTTGGCTGAATAGCGTGTGAGTATCTGATCCCAAGTGACGGGCGCGACGCCCAGCCGTTCGATCTCCAAACCAGCGGCGGCGTTGGCGATCCGCGCGGTTTCGTCGAGTGGCCAGCCAGCGGCTTTACATAGTCCGGTGATGGCAACCACCATGTCCCCGGCTCCCGTAATGTCGTACACCTCCTGAACCCGGGCCGGAACCACGTACTGCTCGCCGCGCCGCGCGTCGACCACGGCGATCCCATCGGCGTCGAGCGTGATCAGCATCGATTGGAAGTCATACATATCGCACAGCGTCACGCCGCAGCGACAGCCATCTTCCGGGACGTGGATCTTCCGGCCAGCCGCCAGTTCGGCTTCGATCCGATTCGGCTTGACCATCGTCGCCCCACGGTAGCGGGCAAAGTCTTCGATCCGTGCCGGATCGACAACCACTGGAATCTGCCGTTCACAGGCCGCCGCGATCACGGCCTGTAATAGCGGCTCGGTGCAGCAACCCTTGTCATAGTCCGAGATGATGATGACGCTGTGTTCTGCCATGCGCCGCAAGATCCCATCACGCAAGCGAGAGACGGTTTCAGCATCGATCAACTCGCGTGTCTCGTGATCGACGCGCAAGATCTGGTGAGGATGTCGATTCGCCGCGCGGCCGACAAACCGTTCTTTTGTCGTGGTGGGACGGCCGGAAACGCAACACACAAGATCCTGGTCGATTTGCTCATCGTGCAGAATCTTCAGCAGTGCTTGTCCCGCCGCATCGTCGCCGACGACTCCCGCTAACGTCACCCTCGCATCCAGATGACGAAGCAGCATCGCGACACTTGCCGCACCGCCGGGACGTACTTCGTGTTCATCGGCACGCAGGACCAGCACCGGCGCTTCCGGGCTCACACGTTCGGCATTGCCCCAGGTGTATCGGTCCAAAATCAAATCACCTACTACGAGTACACGGACTGGGTTCTGTAGGTCGGCGACCGTGGGCGAAGTGTTCATGCTGTTCTCCTGCGAAGATAGCCTCCAGGGTTGTACGTCAACAGAAACTTCTCGCGATCGTGATCGCGTTCGAAGTCGTGATGCTGCTTCAAGAATTCATCAACCGCCTCCCACGGCCCCGCACCCCAATCGATTAGTACTGGATGACCATTGACGTTTGTGTCCTCGACGATCAGATAACTGCCCGGCGTGACAAATGACGCGTAACAGTTCAGATCCTCAATCACTTGCGCGTAACGATGGTCTGCGTCGTGAATGACGAGGACATGGCCCTCGACTTTGTTGACGATACTTCGCACCGCGTCGAGAACATGGGTGTCCGTTGTCTTGCCGCGGAGGTATGTGATCCGGGAATGGTCTGGACAGGATCGCTCGGCAATGTCGATGGACAAGACATTGCCGTTTCCCAGTGCATCGAATTGATGAGCGAGGAAGAGGGTCGTGCCGCCCAAAAAAGTCCCTAGTTCGATCACTAGCGAAGGCCTCAGTTCACAGAGAATCTCTTGGAAGACCCACAGATCCATTGGGCATTTGTGAGTTTCGACGCCGTGGTATCGCGTTTGCGAATGCAGTCCTTGGCCATGGTTCGCGTGAAGCCCCCGCTCGTAGTAGAGGCGATGAAACTCACGCGTCACATGCTCAGGATCGCCGGTCATGCGTCACCTCTTTCCAAAACGACTTGATATCCGCCATACAGCACCCGCCAGCCTCGATCGAGCAGATACGGCACTGCCCTGGCACCTTTGCCAACCCAGTTGCCGCCATGCCACGGTGTATCGTCAAAGACGATCAAACTCTGGTCGTGGAGCTTGGGTAACGCCGCTTCGGTCTCTTGCTGAGCGTGTTCCGCATGCTTCGGCTCAGTCGTGTCGAGCGAGTCGAGATACAGAACATCAATCGGATGCTGAAATTCTCGCAGGAAAGCAACCGAATCCTGCTGGCGTACATCCACTGCGTCGCCAAACACGCCGGTCCACTGCCGCGCGAAGGCACAGTGTTGTGGCGCGATGTCCACCGCATACAACTTGCCACCATGACGCGACAGATACGCGCCCGCGAGGTACGTGAAGAAACCAGCACCTGACCAATCTTCCTCGGCGCGAATGACTCCCGTTTCTACGACCACGGGCGCGTCGAACCGCTTGGTCATCTCCCGGAACAGAATGTCGAAGCTGCGATTGCGATCGGAGTAGTCAGATAGCGAGTTGCCTCGCTCGCCGCGGCACCACGATCGAATAAACTGCTGCATCTGAACATCAGCTGCAATCTGGCTCGCCGCCAGATACGAAGGCGCGCTCAACATCTGATTGCAAAGCTTGGCTAAACTCTTGGCCTCGAACCGGTTGCCGGGATGCTCGACGATGTTCCAAGGAATTCTCTTCAGGCGATTCCACTGCCTCGTCTCGTCGCCGAGTACAACGTTCAACTGTTCCTGTCGGGGTAGTGAATAGGTCGTGGGGTAATGGCCTGGCATCCATAGTCCCATCGTCGGGGTCGAGGTGAAACGAG
>JBGTHH010000301.1:0-2428 GCA_041746275.1 Pirellulaceae bacterium
GGCCATCGGCTTTGACGACGATGAATCGCTGGTCGTAGGGCGCGCTGCCAAGGAGCTCCAAGTCGTCCAACCCGATCGTTGTGCCTCGGGCTTCAAGCGTTATATGGGCTCGTCCTGGACGATTCGGCTGGGCCAACGCGATTTTTCCGCCGAGGAGCTCTCCAGCCTGGTGCTCCGTTCGCTCAGACAAGATGCCGAAGTTTACTTGGGGTTGCCCATCGCCCGCGCCGTCATCACGGTTCCGGCTTACTTTAACGATCATCAACGCAAGGCGACCATCCGCGCGGGCGAACTGGCTGGGTTGACGGTCGAGCGGATCATCAACGAGCCAACCGCCGCGGCCATTGCCTACGGACTGCATGAGGCCGGTCAGGAAAAAATCATCGCCGTCTTCGATCTGGGAGGCGGCACGTTCGATGTGTCGATTGTGGACTTGTTCGACGGTGCGGTCGAAGTCCGCGCTTCCTCGGGTGAGTCCTTCTTGGGCGGCGAGGATTTTACGCAAACGCTGGCAGCGCGTGTACTCGAATCACGTGGAATGATCTTCGAGCGGGCGGAATTGGAATCGCCGGCGCGCGTTTCCCGAGTTCTTCAACAGTGTGAGAAAGCCAAGCGACTGCTCTCGATCCAAGCGGTGGCCAAGGTGCGCATCCCTGATGCCGAAGGAAAATACCACGATCCACCTGACGAAATCGAAGTCACCCGCGAACAGTTCATCAAGTGGACGGAGCATATTCTCGCGCGGGTCGAATTGCCGATTCGCCGCGGGCTCGGTGATGCCAAACTGAGTCGCAACGACATCGACGAGGTCGTTCTGGTCGGTGGGGCCACGCGGATGCCGGCGATCATTCAGCGCGTTACGGAGATTTTTCAGAAAGAGCCTCGCTCGCGGTTGAATCCCGACGAAGTCGTCGCGCTCGGCGCGGCCGTCCAAGCGGGACTCATCGGCCAACAGAGCAGCCTGGATGATCTGGTGGTCACCGATGTCTCGCCTTTCACTTTGGGCGTCGAGATCTCTAAACAGATTGGCACCGAGTTTCGCCCCGGTTACTTCCTGCCCATCATCAGCCGCAATACAACCATCCCGATCAGTCGCGTCCAACGCCTTTCCACGCTCCAGGCGAATCAGACTCAACTGCGCGTCGGCGTCTATCAAGGAGAAGCCCGCCGCGTCGAGGATAACTTGTTCCTCGACGACTTCACCGTGAATGGCATTCCACGCGGTCCGGCGGGACAGGAAATCGATATTCGGTTTACCTACGATCTCAACGGCGTGTTGGAAGTGGAAGCCACGATCGTCGAGACCAAACGCAAGGTCGGTGTCGTCATCACCAAACACGCGGGGGGAATGAGCCAACAGCAAATCGCCCACGCGCTGCAAGAGATGGAAACGCTCAAGACCCATCCGCGGGAAGAGACCGTGAACCGGTTCTTACTGAAACGCGCCGAGCGGATTTATCAAGAGCTGCCGGCCTTCCAACGCGATCATCTCGCGGAATTGCTCGACGGCTTCGAGACGGTGCTCGACATGCAAGATCGCGAAGCCATCGATCGCTTCCGTACCGAGCTAGAGATTTTCCTGAATCAGTTCGACCTGAACTCATCGCCCGACGACGAAGACGAGGATTCCACCGGTGCCTGAACATGGCGATACCGAACAGGAACGCGTGCGCGAGTGGGCTTATGCTCAGTTGGGTTGTCCGGCGACAGCCGACGAACAGGAAATTCGGCGGCGTTTCCTGAAGCTACTGCACGAACAGGATTTTGTGGTCGACGCGAGCATGTCCGAGGCTTACGAGTTGCTTGCTGGAGGAAGTGCGGAGGCGTGTCCAGCGTACTTGAGCAGTCACCGCGCTAGCCTGGACGAGCAAGTACGAGGTTGGGCCAGCGGTATGTTCTCGCTGGACGTGAATGAACGCCTCCAGCAATGGGAGTCGCTGGCCGACGCCTGCGCGCACGCTCCCCTGGTCCGAGTAGAACTCGATCGCTTGAAACCGGCCGTGTCGCTGGATTTTAGCCGGTTGCAATTGACGGACTCCGCCAATTCGCTCGTCGCCCACCTACGCGAGTTATTCTTGCTCCCTCCCGCCGACCGCGCCCATCGGCGATCTGCCATCCTGCAACAATTCGAACCCGGCAAGGCTCTCTGGGAACCCGCCGCGCGCGAACTTAAGAGGAAGTATCCCAAAATCGCGGCACTCGACGCATCGTTCATCGATCAATTGTCCGACTGGACCAACAACCAATCGCAGCTACGGCGACAACCTCGGGTCAAGGGACCGGTATCAAGCCCAGCCGCAAAGTCGGCTGACGATAAAAGTCAGACTCGCTATAGTTGGGGAATCGTACTTCTGATTATTGTGGTGTTAAATCTTGGTCGCTTTTTTACCCCCCAACCCACACGAAGTCAGCCTCAGTATCAAACTCC
>JBGTHH010000302.1:0-3738 GCA_041746275.1 Pirellulaceae bacterium
ACTTCGCCACACCAGCCGTGGGCTGAGCCATGGCCAATACATACGTCATCCCGATGGCGAACAACGCCACGGACGCAAGAACAAATAGACGTCTCATGATACTACTCCTCGTCGAACATGATTGATCAATAAAAAAACCGATCGCGTCTGCGCAATCTTCGGTTTATTTCAACCACACACAGAGGAGGGCCAACAACGGCGGGCCCGAGAGATGAAACCGACTCGAATGGTCTAGTAGGTCACAAGCCGTAAGGCGGTCGGGAGTCGAAGGCGGGGTCAATTCGGCGAGCGTTGTGGTATGCGGTTCCACAACGCGCGACTGCTGACCGTCGTTGATCGGTGCCGCTGGAGGAACCGCTTGAATACAGCAACATGCCGGCGACCAGTGGAATGAGGGGGCGGCAGATTGAGCCACACAACAGCCAGCGGGATGGCCTGTTGTTTCATCGGCTATCGGTGTCGTCGTGGAGCAACACGCCAATTCGGAATCGACGTGCCGGGCACAACAACACGATACAAACATGGAAGCGGCTGGGTGAGCCACAAGTGCCACCAGCATCACTGCCGCGATCCATGTCTTGCGTCTGAACGTCATGAGCGAATTCTACGAACGCTTGAATCCATCGTCAACTTCAAGAAATATTCCGAATAGCACCTCAGCGAGGGAAAATGGCGTGTTCGGCACCCGTTTTCACTTCATTTTGAGCATCATGTGGAACGCGATCACCTCGGGAAATCGAGGTGTCAGGGGCGCTTTAATGATGAAGCAGGTGAGGGCCGTCCGTGGCATACGAACCTTCTCCGCGCGGCTCGCGATGCCCATGTAGCCAGTTGAGCCAGATATGCTTCTTGAACAGCACGCCCGCGTAGTCGCGCCCCCAAGTCCCCTCGTCCGCCGCGCGTGGTTCGCCTCGCCAAGCAGCTCCTCCACCGACGTAACCCGCCGTCGCGTGTCGATGGAACGAAGGCTTCGCATACCAAGCGACCGTCTGCGGATGACCGGCGCGTTGGTGGCGATCGTGACTTGAATTACAACAGGTCGAGTCGTGCCTTGGCCGTGGTTCTCTGGTCGAGGATCGACAGGTTTCGTCACAGACGTGATGCGAGTTGGAGTCCTCCGCAGTGGCCAGGCACGGACAGAGTGTAACCAGCAGCAACAGCCCCAGGCCGCACGCCAGTCGAAATGGGAAACAGCTAGTTGGCGTCATCCGAAGTGAATCCTTTCACATAACGATGCGATCCAGGCACATTAGCCGCGCGGGTTGCGCAGGAATTTCTGATACGGCAGTCGGACACCACGTACAAAATAGTGATCGGCACGCAGTTCGTCGGGAGGTTTGTATCCCACCGTGGCGGAAAACGTCACGACGTCGTCTTGATCCACACCATCTCCGCTAGCTCCGAACCCACCGATGAGCTGACCACTGGCGTTGTAAAGTGCCGCGCTACCCGGAAAGAACACGATGCCATTCTGGTTCGCCGGTTGATCGGGGTCGCGAAAGTTTCTGCCCGGATTGAAAGCATCGAAGCCGAGCACACTGGTGGTGTCCGTCGCATAAACGGAAGCGGGGAGTGCGGGTCCGAGATTCTCGGCATTCATTGGGTTGATCCCCGGATCGCGCAAGATCGAGAAAGCACCGGGCTGCGATCCCTCGACGCCAGACGGATAACGCGGTTCGCTCAGAAAGCGGAAGGTTCGATTGGTGAACGCGACCCCGGCGGGTACTGAGGCGTCGGGCAGTCCATCGTCGTTGTCGTCGACGCGATCGGCCGCTACCAATGCACTGGCATCGGCGTAGTAGGCCATATTGCGCGCCTTGGCGACCGCCACATCGATGGAGAAGACGGTCGCGTCGGGCATGCGAAACAGCCCGAGCACATTCCCTTCGCGATCCGCAACGGCAAAGACCATGCGCGTGCGACTGCCAATGGGTAATCGGATTGCCGCGCGCACGAGATTCGCTTCGTCGATCGCTTGCGTGATGATCCGTTCGACATCGGCTGCGGCGATCTCGGGAGTGATGCCATCCGCCAGCTTGACGGCCGAATCACGGGGCGCGACGAGCCAGCCATCCGGCACCCGCGTACCCTTACGATGGAAGATCCCTGGAGTGACGACTTGATCCGCACCGCTGGTCGCACTTCCCACGCCGACCGAGGCTCCCGTTTGAAGCAACGTTGTCACACCCGATTGCGGTCGCTGAGTCGTCGGATGCGGGCCATAGACTTCGAGCGTAATCCCGACCAGATCGATGCGGCCAAAAGGCAGATCATAGCCCGTGGGACAGGCGACACCATTCAAAGCTCCGACCGAAGCCCCCGCACCCGAACTGCCACAGGCGGCAGCGAAGGCGATCCATTCGGCTTCGAGAACTTTGGGCGCGTTGGTACGTTGCAGTTCGGTTTGGCCGACGCCCGGTACGAATCCTTGCTCATGGGTCGCATATCCGTCGGGGCCCGGGAAAAACACGCCGATCCCGCCGACCAACACAGGCTGACCTGTCTCGGAGTGCCGCTTGTAAAGTGGAATGCCTCCCGGCAAGGTGGCGATTCCGCGCGCTCGGGCGGTCATCGACAACCCCGATATCAGTCCGTAGGACTCGGGTGCCTCGATGGATACTCCGGCCACATATTCCGCGCCGAAACGGCTCGCCAACAACCCTTCGCCCGCGTCGCCCGTGCCGAGAATCGCATCCAAGCCAGCATGGAGCAAGCTGTCGCGATTCGTGTGCTCGATCCCGAAGAGATCCACTGGCGGCGTGTGGGCGATCGCTGGTGGAAAATGCCCACCGACACCAATCGGGGCGACAAAACCGGGACCGCGAATGGTCGAGTCCGGGTCGGCGATGCTGGGATTCGATTCCACCTCACGCTGCGTGATGGTCGATTGGCTGATGAATCGAATGGTACGCGAGGTCAGCGGTCCGACACCTCCGCTCCCATCGCCGTTGGCGAAGAAAGCGGCTGTCCGAGCTTTCGCCACGGCTCCGTCGATGGCAAAGACTAAGTCCTCGGGGTGACCCGCAAACGTGGCCAAGACATCGGCCTCGGCCCGCACTCCCAGAATCCTTCCTCCGCGATCCACGATCGCGATGACAGCATCCTCACTTGCGGATGCCGCCGCCGCCCGGGCCAGGAGCGTGGCAACTTCACTCGGCTGGATCACATCGTCGACTCCCGCTTCCCCCTCGGACTGCAACGCGTTGATCACCAGCAAGGCATCGAGGGGACTTATGAAGTGATCGCCGTTAACATCGACATAGAACGCGACCTGCGAGGAGTCTTCTCCCTCGGCGGCCGACACCGATCGCGCGCCTCGGGTATTGAGATCGTTGATGACGATGAGGGCATCGAGTGGCGTGACGCGACCATCGGCGTCGACGTCTTGAGGCCGAGTTTGATTGTGCCAAGCGCTAGTCAACGGCGAATCGCCTTCCGCCGCACTGCTAGCGAAGGGGCTCGCGGCGAGCAGTTGCCGACCTTCAAGCTGCTCGAACCGCAGGCACCGTGCGCGCATATCCCGCTGGCATTTACCAGATTGTCGTTTTCCAACCACGGCGACGCGCGCCTCGAAATGGTGAAGTGTGGAGAAACAGCAGACTGCCCTCCCCAGTCTACTTGGAGTTGGTGGAAGTTGCATCTTTTCGGTCAACCGCCTTCCTAGCGAAGTCCCCAACCCTAAGAGCCTGTCCGAAAAGGGGTCTGACCCTCTCCGGCGAGGCCAAAAAACCAGTGAAA
>JBGTHH010000303.1:0-1650 GCA_041746275.1 Pirellulaceae bacterium
TCGACATAAGCCGATGCGGAACCTAACGAGGTCTCCCAGTGCGTGTACGAGCCCCTGCCACCCACATCCTGCGGCAGTTCGCTGGAGAACGTACCCGAGAACTTATGCTTGCCCGTCAACTTTTCGGGCACGGCGACACCGTAGGCGGCCGCGATGCGCGTCAGCTCATCTTTCGGAAACGCGATGAAACTAATCTTGTCGTTAACATTTCTCTCACGCCAACACGTCAGTTCCCGCTGAACGGTCGCTCCGTCCGAACGCATGACAATCTCGTAGCGATTCGCTTCGCAGCCTGCGACCGCCAAGACCATCAGGACGGCAAGACAACGGGAGATGCATTGTTTCGATTTCATGACGAACTCGCGAGGGAGAAGAGGAATTCTGGAAGTGAAAGCGTGCTGAGTTAAAGTGTTCATGGCGTCCACTCCACCGGGCAAAGCATTCCTTATTTTGCGAGCGTCGACCGGAGGCGGTCAAGTTCGATTCGCAGTTCGTGCTGCGGGAGGCCGTTGTGTCCGCCATGCGGTATTTCAATTATTCGCGCAGCGGCGGCCGCACGAGCCAGTTCCCGGCCGTGTTCCACGGGGACAATCATGTCGGCAGTACCGTGGAAGATCACAATAGGCGAAGACACGCGGCCGATTCTCCGCAGCGAGGGCCAATGATCGAGCAGCAGGTAACGAAACGGAAACCAGGGATAGTGCCAAGCCACGGTCTCCGTCATCGAGGCGAAGGTGGCGTTCAGCATCACGGCCGCGGGCTGCGGCGATCCGGTATCGGTGGTCGACCACAACGATAGTGCCACCGCGCCACCCAGGGACTCGCCAAAGATCACGATGCGGTCCGGCGAGTAATGCAGTTCGTCACAAGCAAAATCCCAGACAAGACGGGCATCAGCGGTCAATCGCGATTCGGACGGGGAACTGGTGCTGTCGCCATAGCCGCGATAGTCAAAGATCAGGACATCAAAGCCACGCTCGGCAATCTCGTACAAGTCCTCCACGCGCATCCATCGATGTCCCGCATTGCCCGGAAAGTAGATCACCAACGGCGGCCTCCGCGACGCAACGGAATTCGGCACCGGTTGGTCCGCCGCGTCATCGCCAGGAGTCGCCTGTGCCGCTGGGGCGTCTCCCTTCAGCAGCCAGCCCTTCAACAGGGCTCCATCGGGCGTTCTCAATTGCACATCGCGGATGCGGTCGCCGTTCAGGCCCGTGGCTTTCACCGATAGATTCCGAGCCACCGTCGGTTGGTACATCAGCTTGCGTTGAAACGCGGCCATGAGCAACGTCACCGCGAGATACGGCACCAGTCCGTACAACACGACCATGCGCAGCAGACCGCGTGGCCATTGTCGCTGTGCCGCTTGACCATCGACAGGGCCATCCGTCATCGTCTCGTACTCCACGACCTGCTTGATGTGACACTCGCGAGTTAACTTGCGACATCCCCTTGCGACCACTGGCCATCGATCATGCGCCACGTCTGGCCCGTCGGGTTCTTGTCTTGCAGCAAACGCGGCAAACGCGCCGGACGGACGTTGTCATAACATTGCAGCATCGCGAAGCGGACCAACGACGCGGGAATCCCCACAGCCGTAAATCCCGGATGCCCGGTCGCGGGGAACGGTCCGCCGTGATTCATCGCCGC